>CAKZYZ010000133.1 GCA_937885075.1 uncultured bacterium
TAATATAGCGGACGGCCCTCTCTTGGGTGATGGAGGATAGTCAGGCCGCTCTCTTCCGCTGATTTAAGGACTCTTTCACGATCCGGCATGATCAAGCATAGATGAGTTGTTCTTTTCCCTAATTTTTCCATCTCCGGACGGATAAAGACCTCGATCTTGGTATCCCCGGCCTGATACACCACCGCTTCACAGGGATTATGCACATCAAACATTCGTGCCATGAACTCTTTCTCTATCTCGAAAGAATACGCAGGCTTCAAACCAAGAACCTCTTCAAAGATTACCCGGCAGTTCTTCTTTGAACTTACCTCGATACAGATATGATCAATCATATAAATTAGCTCCCGTTGGTCGCTACTTTATCCGGCTCTCCGATTAATTAAATCGGAGAGCAATAATTTTTACTTGGTAAAAATTATTATGTTTTTAGTTATATGTTAATGATGGGATAATCAAAAAGACTAAACTAATACTTTGATTCAATCCCATTAAGCTTTTTAGTTATTTTAGAATCACGCAAAATTTCAAAACATTAATTTAGTCCGATCGAGACCTGAACAGGTCTCAATCGGACTAACGCATATACCCCAGCGCCCGGAGCTGTTCCACCAACCCCGGGGGGTACTCGTCCTCCTCCCCTTCCGCCGGGGGGGGGAGCGGGACCGGTTTCAGACGGGACTCCCACTCGGTGATGCGCTCCTGCATGTGAACAACTTCCGCCGGCCGGCGGGAGGCCAGGTTATCTTTCTCTCCCGGATCATTCTTCAGATCATAGAGAAAATAAAAGCTATCCATATCCAGACCTTTGGAATAACCGGGAATATACTTATTATTATCCTGGATATATTTCTCCTTCCCTTCCCAGGTGGCCAGGAACCAGCGGATGGAGTTGTCCGGGCCCTCGAAATCAAAACTCCCCTCCGAGACCGCGCCCCGATTATTCAGCAAAGCTTTTATAAATCCGGAAATATTCCATCTCGAACCGGGCGAGTCCGGAACCAGTTCACCTAAAGCCGACTTCAGGGCAACCAGAGGGACTGGAGGCGAAACAACCTCCGCTTCCACATCATCTCCGAAGAGAACCAGGGGGACATGAAGAACCGGCTCCAGCAGGGTTTTGCCATGCCCGTACATCCCCCACTGTCCCAGAAAATCACCGTGGTCCGCCGTGAGCAGAAAGAGAGAGTTGTTATACTGCCCGGATGCCCTGAAGATCCCCAGCCACTCTTTTAAATATGAATCCATAAACCGGATACAGTCGTCATAGGCTTTCTGGGGAAGCTCCTGGTGAGGGATCGACGGGTCAACCGACGGAGAATAGCGGCTGTGAAAGTACATCCAGTTGGTGCAGATAAAATAAGGGCCATTCCGGCGGGCCCGGAGTAACCAGTCATAAAGGCGGCGTTTCTCGATCCGGAGGACGGTCCATTTAAATTCCCCCTCCGCGGAGAAAGTGATCTGATCGATTACCTGACGGGCCAGAAAAGTATCGCGATAAAATGGCATGAAATACTTCTGCCCCTGGCCGCGGGTCGGACAGCTGATAGCAGCATCAAACCCCCGGCTAATCGGGATCAGCCAGGGGTTTTCCGTCAGCATAAGAGAACGATAACCCTTCCGTCGCATAATATCGGTGATATTGTTAAACCCATCATAAGTCTTGCTCTCCTCCAGATTACCATCATAGAGATGATGTTCCCGGAGATAGCGTCCGGTAAAGATGGAAACATGACTGGGAAAAGTATAATTGGCGGGACTGTGAGCTTCCTCAAATAGCACCATCTGATCACGCAGGGCTGATAGATTAGGAGTATTCAATGCCTCATAGCCATAGAGGTTCATTCGCTCCGCCGGCTGGGCGTCCCAGATCATCAGGGAGAGATGACGATCATAATCCGTTCCCGGCCACCCGAAATACGCTCCCTGCCCGATCAGGGCAACCCCCGCGATTATACCCACGGCAGCTATCAACCGGCGGAGAGACAGTTTAGTAAACCGCATAACAATCCGGAAAGAGACAACCCCCGCCAGTATGATTACAGCCAGCCAGAGATGAGGTAAACTGACTCCGATTGATTGTTCCGCGATATTAAAGGCTGCCAATCCCGGGACCAGGACCACCAGCCAGGGAATCGCTTTGTCATCTTTCCGGAAGAACCCGGTCACGGATCCCGCGGCAACAGCCAGTCCCAGAGCGGCTATCCCGATAGCTCCCCACCACAGGACCAGGGGAGGATGATAACCATCCGGCAACCCCTGAGAAGGGTCAACTTTATCGAGATCGGACCCGGCAACCCCATAGCAAAGATATACCGCCAGGGTCACAAGTAAAACTGTAGCAACTATTATGTGAACGGCAAAACCAGCCCGGAAGATCCTCCGGATCAGTTCGGTAATTAAGCCTATGGCAAGCCCCGCCGCCAATATGATGGCTATATAAGATACGGAATTAAGAAGGATGGCCCAGAAGGGACTGCCCGGCAACAGAGTCAATAGAACCGGAAATCGACCGATCAACGCGTTGCCGATGATCTCACAGCCGACCCAGAGTATCCCCCCGGCCAGCCAGAATCGCCACCATCGATTTTGATCTGATGGAGATGCCGTGGGTAATCTGTCCTGGTTATTGCCTATCATCATCTTGCGGGGACATACCTCATTTTCTCAAAACATAAGGAAAATAAAATAATACATCATGAGCGGGGAAAGGAGCAAGCCTTAAGGGAAGGGCTTTGAAGGAGTATCGATGACATTGTTGGCCGGGCTTTTTAAGGAAATAATATACTGAAGTATTAAGACAGACCTGCACCAGTCTATTGATAAATCTAAACGGTCGCCAGACCATAGAAAGTATAACCCCTACCGGCAGGGAAAAAAGAAGTGTGAGTATAATCCCATGATAATAATCAATAAAATGACAAACCCCGCTACCGAGATGAATACCATCTGATAAAATAAAAGCTCCTTAAATATGTATTCTTCATAATCAAAGTTATTGGTTAGGATGCAATCCACCTTCTCGTTGAAGATAATCAACTATATTATTTATAAATCTCTCCACACCGGGGTCGCTTAAATGACAGAAATCATTGAACCAATATCCTTCATCCGGGATCATAACATCCTGGTCGATAAGTCCCAGATTGTACTTCTTGGCCAGTTCTCTGATTACCCGGTTATGGCGCA
Organism: uncultured bacterium; assembly: GCA_937885075.1. Classification (GTDB taxonomy): domain Bacteria; phylum Auribacterota; class Erginobacteria; order Erginobacterales; family Erginobacteraceae; genus CAKZYZ01. The sequence goes on from CAKZYZ010000133.1 coordinate 3,187, forward strand.
TCAGGCCCTCCCTGACATGCTCAACAGTCCCCCACGCTTCCACCGGCGAATGAAGAATCTGTTCCTCCTTATTATAATCAAGGGTCCCCTGCTTGAATAATGTTTTAGTATAATTTTCCGGAATATACGATGCGTAAGTCATCAGTATGACTTCGGTTCCCCGGGAGCGGGCTTTTAGAATAAGGCTGGTAAGATTCGCTCTAAATGTTTCTTCACTCGGGTAATGATCGTATTCATCAGTCTGGGGTGGCTCCTTCCATATCAGGTTGTCATAAATAAGCCTTCCAATGACACTGTGCATTTCTTTGTAACTGGAATCGATATGGGTATAATCAGACCGAAAATCTTCCGGTCTCACCCGATTGGCCCATAGATCATTCAACCCGTGGCAGATGAGCAGGTAATCAAAATCCTGCCGCGGAAGAAGATTATTATACTTGATCAGGCTGGCACGACTATCATTCCCCGGAAAGACACCGCCGACAACGCGGATGCTGCCGCCGAACTGTTCGGTTAAACTGCTCTTGAGCTTACCTGTAAGGTCATGCAGATAAAAACTGGAACCGCCCAGAGTGAGTATCTCGATATTGCCGGGCATTTTCCGGGGCGGCATCAGATCCCCGGTTAATCCCTGGGCGTTAATCTCAGTCCCCAGGAAAGTAGTATTTCTATCTGCCAGCCATGGACAAATATAATCCTTTCGGGAAAAACCCTTGAGCCGGGGGAAGATGAACTCAATTACCAGGACAAATACCAGGACAACCCCCAGACAATAAGCAAGGATCTTGAATAATCGCGGTTTTCTTTTTTGAACCGGTTCGTCCATATCTACTCACTCCCCCCGAGATAGGTAGAAAATATCAACCCGGAACCGGAAGAAGTAACACCGGTGATGAACGCGGCCGCTCCACCGGTCAGAGAAGACTGAAAAGCATCTCTAACCGGGAAGTCACAGGAATAGGTACATCCAGTAAGATAGGCACGGCCGGATAAATCAATGACCAGACCAGCCGGCTTCTCGTAGTCAAGGCCGCCCAGATAAGTGGAATAGATAACAGCAGAATTAGATGAGCTCAGTTTGGCAACAAAAACTTCTACCCTTCCTCCCTTACTGGACTGGAAAGGATTTCTCAGCGGGAAGTTGTAGGAACCGGTTATCCCGGCTACATACGCGCAGCCGGAATGATCAAGAGCCACCGCTATCGCCTCGTCACCCCCCTCAGTTCCCCAGCAGGAAGAGAAGATCAGAGAGGAACCGGATGAAGCCAGCTTAGCGATAAAAGCGGCGCCGTCTTCGTCATGCCGTTCAAAGAGAGGATTTTTTTCCGGGAATCCCCGCTCAAGCGTGAAACCGACAATATGCGCGGAAGCGGATCGATCGACCGCGATGTCGTTGCCAAAGTCAGAGCCTGCTCCGCCCAGATATGTCGCATACAGAAGACTGCTTCCTGAAGAAGAAAATTTGACGACAAACGCGTCATATTCTCCGGTTCGGGAGGGGGAGTAGCAGTTTCGCGTGGGAAAATCATCCGACCTTGTCGTCCCGGCTACATAGATGTAGTCATCCTGATCGAGAGCAATCTTGCCGCCAGAATCAACTTTATCCCCCCCGAGGAATGTAGAGAAGATCAGGCCCGACCCGGATGAAGTCATTTTACAGACAAAAACATCCTGTTCCCATCCTGTCTTTGATGCCTGGTACGCGTTCTTGGTCGGAAAATTATCGGAGAGCGTCTCTCCCCCGATATATATGGATCCGGTCAGGTCAAGAGCAAGCGACGCCGCGGTATCATCCTGACCTCCTCCCAGATAACTGGAGTAGATCAACAGACTTCCCGAAGAGTCGATTCTGGCGATAAAAGCGTCCTGTTGCCCGGCCCGCACTGCCTGATACGCGTTGATCATCGGAAAATCCGAGGAAGTAGTTCCCCCGGTGATAAAAACATCGCGAGCTTTATTCACGGCAATATCGCAACCATCATCTGAAAGATCGGAAGAGCGTCGTGTAGGGAAAGAGTGTAGATCTCGGTGGTCGCCGTATCATTAAAAAAAAAAGAAAATGAAAAAAACAAAAAGTAAAATAAAAAATTTATTGCCTACAATGACACACAATTACT
>CAKZYZ010000134.1 GCA_937885075.1 uncultured bacterium
CATCTGACCCATCTCCTTGTTCTGATCGGAGCCCGCCTGACCGGGAAGAAAGTAATATTCCGAGGGATCGGTTATAACCGGGGAAGCCATACCGGTTCGCTGATACGGAAATATCTGCTCTTTATCCTTTATAAACTCCCATCGGTCTGCCTATATATCGGGCATTTGAACCGGGAATATTTTCAATCATTCGGTGTCCCGGGATCACGGCTGGTTCACGCGCCTCATGTGGTTGACAACTACTATTTCTCCCGCCGGGCGGCAAAATTGGGTTCGGAAATATCCCGGATAAAGGCCCAATTCGGGGTTGAGACGGGGGAGAAGGTCATTCTATTCAGCGGAAAGTTTATCGAGAAGAAGCAGCCGGTCTTACTGCTGGAAGCGTTTTCCCAGGCTGCCATAGGTCCGGAATGGGTATTGATGATGGTGGGCGCTGGGGTTCTCAGAGATAAGCTTCAGACCCGGGCCGCTCTGGTTCCGAATCAGAAGGTGATATTTACAGGGTTTCTCAACCAGTCGGAGATCTCCGAGGCGTACGCGATCAGTGAGATCCTGATTCTTCCTTCTCTTGCCGGGGAGACCTGGGGACTGGTGGTCAATGAAGCGATGAACTTCGGCTGTGGCGTGATTGTAAGTAATATGGTAGGATGCGGCCCGGATCTGGTAGAAGGGCAGGCGGGGGAGATATTTCAATATAACGAGAGAGAAGATCTGATCAGAAAGATCAAGCGGCTGACCTCAGACGAGAAGTTGCTCCAATCTTATCAGGATAATGCGAAGAAGACAATATCTAAGTGAGGGGTTTCGGAGTTTGTGAGAGGGGTTCGTCGAGCGCTATCGTTAGATGAGGAATGATCCGATAAAATTTTAATAATTATGCCACAACGGCACGAAGACACTAAGAAAAATCAAAAAATTAAGGTAAAATACAGTTATTAAGCCTTTAATTCTTTTCTTTGTGTCTTAGTGTCTTTCTGGCAAAAAAGTTGCAATGCCAAGTTCGGAAATGGAGATTGAGAAATCAAAGATCGAATAAAACAGTTTAACCGCCCCATCCGTTATCGGACTGCCGGACCGGAGTCGCATTTTTTTGGATTCCATGATCTTTCTCCATGGGATATTACGGATGAAAAACTGGTTATCCTGCAGACGCCGGATGAACTATGGAGGGTTCCCCGGGCCAATGACGCGGCCCGGGTATGTATCTGGTCTCCCGCCGGCGGTGAGGTTAGGATGATCGATGAGACCACCGCCTGGAACTGGCAGCAGGGGGCAAGGCAGCAGTGGCTTCCGGGAGCGCGGGATCGGATAATATATAATGCCCGCGAAGATAATGAATTTGTCAGTGTGATTTTTGAACTGGAAACCGGAAGAAAAGAGCGCGTGCCGTTCACTGTATATTCTATCTCTCAAGCTGGCAGATTTGACCTTTCACCGAATTTTGCACGATTACGCCGGTCCTATCTGAGTTATGTATATTTC
>CAKZYZ010000135.1 GCA_937885075.1 uncultured bacterium
TGAAGAAACAAAGGAAAATTCCATAGTTTTCTTTGTTTTTCTTCGTGTTCTTCGTGACCTTCGTGGTGAATATTTAGTTTTTTTAGCACAGAATGTTAAAAATACCTTTTCGAGTACGGCCTAGCTTGTCCACATAGTAAATCAACCTGCACCAGCAAAGGAGCATAATAATGAGAGAGAGAAGACGATGGCTGATAGGATTTTTCGCGGTTCTGATAAGTGTTATTTACGGAATGATTACCCCGGTCCGGGCGGACCTTTCGAACTTTGCCCATCCGGGAGCGTTGCTGAATCTGTCTGATGTTAGCTTCCTGGGAGAGAATAACGGTGATGAAGCGGGCATCTGGGTAGCGGGAGGTGGGGATGTGGATGGGGACGGTCTCGACGACATCCTGGTTGGGGCAAGCTCAAACTCCGACGGAGGGTGGATGGCCGGGAAAACTTATCTCTTCCTGGGAAGTACTATAGTGAATCTATCCGGAAGTGTATCAGCGGGGGATGCCGACTATACCTTTGTCGGTGAATCGAACGGAAAGTACAGCGGGAAAGCCTGTGCTATCGACGGGGATGTGGATAATGACGGTCTCGGTGATATCCTGATCGGAGCCACCTATAACGATGACGGAGGCGATGCCGCGGGCAAAACATACCTTTTTTTCGGGAAAAACCTTCCTGCAAAGCCCGCAACCCTTTACCTGGGAAGCGATGAAGACCGGTCCTTCATCGGCGAAGCCGCCTATGATTACAGCGGGCAGGCGGTCGCCTTTGCCGGAGACGTGGACGGAGACGGTCTCGACGACATCCTGATCGGCGCTGTTAAAAATAACAGCGGCGGAAATGATTCCGGGAAATCGTACCTGATAATCAGTTCCACACTGCCGGCACGTCCGGCGATCATCAGACTGGCAAACGCCGACTTCGGATTCATCGGAGAGGAGGCGGGCGACTACAGCGGAGAATCGGTCTCCTCCGCCGGGGATATCGATGGTGATGGACTGGACGATATCCTGATCGGAGCACCCTTCAGCGATCCGGATCCGGGTTCGGCAGCAGGGAAGTCATATCTCATCTTTGGAAAATCACTACGCAAGAGGCCGCGCCTGGTTGATCTCTATTTCGCCGATCACATCTTCGTCGGAGAAAACAGAGGAGATATGAGCGGGACCTCTGTCGCCTCCGCCGGCGACGTCGACGGCGACGGATATAGTGATATTTTGATCGGCGCGACGGGGAATTCCGACGTTGCCTCCTCCGCCGGGAAGTCATACCTCTACCTCGGCTCTTCGATTACGGCGGCCCGGAGGTATATCAGGCTCGGCTATGCCGATTATATCTTCTTCGGCGAGTACTGGCAGGACGAGAGCGGTGCCTGTGTATCCCGGGCCGGAGACGTCAACGGCGACGGGTTATCTGACATACTCATCGGCGTCCCCTGGAACGACGACAGTGGAAGTGACAGTGGAAAGGCCTGCCTGATCATGGCCGCTCCATAAGCGAGGAGGGGCGGGGAAAAACTCCGAGTTCAATAATTCTACTTTTTTGGGAATCTGCCGGCATCTATTTCGTTCCATAACTTACAATCCGGCCTAAAAAAAGATTCATTTGTACAGTTGTTTAAACCTAACCGCAAAATATACAAAAAAGAGGCGCACTTTTCAGTGCGCCTCTTTAAATATATAGCTCCGCGGCTTCCTACTCTCCCCCCCAGTTTCCCAGGGAGTACCATCGGCCCAGAAGGTCTTCACGACCGTGTTCGGGATGGGAACGGGTGTTTCCCCTTCGACATGGCCACGAAACTAATTTATCGCTTCGCGATAAATTATTGAAAATTATATCCAATAATCTTTTCACGAAGCTTAATTTCAATTCAGGTCAGAATTTGGTTTGAATATCTACAAAAAACCTTGAGAAAGTTTGGCAAGACATATTTATTTGAAAAAATAAATACTGGTCAAGCCGATCGGCATATTAGTACAGGTAAGCTGAATCCATCACTGGACTTACACACCCTGCCTATCAACCTGGTAGTCTTCCAGGTGCCTGATTGGGATATCTCATCTTGAAGGGGGCTTGGCGCTTATATGCTTTCAGCGCTTATCCTTTCCGAACATAGCTACCCAGCAATGCCGTTGGCACGACAACTGGAACACCAGCGGTTCGTCAATCCCGGTCCTCTCGTACTAGGGATTGCTCTCCTCAAATATCCTGCGCCCACGACGGATAAGGACCGAACTGTCTCACGACGTTCTGAACCCAGCTCGCGTACCACTTTAACCGGCGAACAGCCGGACCCTTGGGAGCTTCTTCACCCCCAGGATGTGATGAGCCGACATCGAGGTGCCAAACCGGGCCGTCGATGTGAACTCTTGGGCCCGATAAGCCTGTTATCCCCGGAGTACCTTTTATCCGTTGAGCGATGGCCCTTCCACTTGGAACCACCGGATCACTAAGGCCTGCTTTCGCATCTGCTCGACCCGTCAGTCTCGCAGTTAAGCACTCTTATACCTTTGCGCTCTACGCACGATTGCCGACCGTGCTGAGAGTACCATTGCGCTCCTCCGTTACTCTTTGGGAGGAAACCGCCCCAGTCAAACTGCCCACCAGACACTGTCCCCCAATTTCTATGGGGTTAGAATTTCAAAACAACAAGGGTGGTATTTCAAGGGTGGCTCCACCTAGGCTGACGCCCAAGCTTCAAAGCCTTCCACCTATCCTACACATATCGCACCAAAATCCAATATCAAGCTACAGTAAAGGTTCACGGGGTCTTTCCGTCCTGTCGCGGGTAAGCGGCATCTTCACCGCTACTACAATTTCGCCGAGTCCCTCGTTGAGACAGTGCCCAGATCGTTACACGATTCGTGCAGGTCGGAACTTACCCGACAAGGAATTTCGCTACCTTAGGACCGTTATAGTTACGGCCGACATTCACTGGGGCTTCAGTTCAGAGCTTCTCCAACATAAATGAAGGATAACCCCTCCCCTTAACCTTACAGCATTGGTCACGCGTCAGTCTCTATACATTGTCTTACAACTTCGCAGAGACCTGTGTTTTTGTTAAACAGTCGCCTGGGCCGATTTTGTGTCTGTCGTTCCAGCTCCACATGGATATGCTTCACCAGCTCGACAACCCCTTCTTCCGAAGTTACGGGGCCATTTTGCCGAGTTCCTTAACGAGGGTTCTCTCGCGCACCTGAGGATTCTCTCCCCACCCACCTGTGTCGGTTTACGGTACGATTACCCAACTCACTCGCTAGAAGATTTTCTTGGTAGCAGGCACCAGCCACTTCGCCCTCGCCGTAGCTTGGGCTCCCATTCGCTTCTCGGGGTTAAGTCCCGGTGGATTTTCCTGCCAGGACCCCCTACCAGCTTAGACCTGGATTTCCAACACCAGGCTGGCAGTGTTTTGGCCTCCTACGTCCCTCCATCACTCTCGTTCTAAAAGAACATTGCGAGTCAGGTAGTACAGGAATATTAACCCGTTGTCCATCGGCTTCGCCTTTCGGCTACACCTTAGGTGTCGACTAACCCTGGGAGGACGAGCCTTGCCCAGGAAACCTTGGGTTTTCGGTGTTGCGGATTCTCACCGCAATTATCGCTACTCATGCCGGCATTATCACTTCCATACTGTCCACTGCTTACGCTCTGGCAAAAACCAGAGACCCTTTCAGGCCCGCTTCATCCTGTATGGAACGCTCCTCTACCACGCCTCTTCAATCGAAATTGAAAAGACATCCGTAGCTTCGGTAATAGACTTGAGCCCCGATCATTTTCGGCGCAAAACCACTCGACTAGTGAGCTATTACGCACTCTTTAAATGATGGCTGCCTCTAAGCCAACATCCTAGCTGTCTTCGTGACTTCACTTCCTTTTTCACTTAGTCTATATTTAGGGACCTTAGCTGACGGTCTGGGCTGTTTCCCTTTCGACCACGGAGCTTAGCCCCCGTAGTCTGACTCCTGCAGTAAGGTGCATCGGTATTCGGAGTTTGATTGGTTTTGGTAAGCTGGTAAGCCCCCTAACCCATTCAGTGCTCTACCCCCGATGTCCATTTTGCAAGGCTAGCCCTAAAGCTATTTCGAGGAGAACCAGCTATCGCCGAGTTTGATTAGCCTTTCACTCCGACCCACAGGTCATCCAATAGCTTTTAAACGCTAACAGGTTCGGTCCTCCATGACGTGTTACCGTCACTTCAACCTGCCCATGGGTAGCTCACTCGGTTTCGGGTCTACTCCATACAACCATATACGCCCAGTTAAGACTCGGTTTCCCTATGGCTTCCCCCGTTATCGGGGTTAACCAAGCTGTATAAAGTAACTCGCCGGCTCATTATGCAAAAGGCACGCCGTCACACCTTAATGGTAAACCATTAAAATGCTCCGACCGCTTGTAGGCAAACGGTTTCAGGTTCTATTTCACTCCCCTCGAAGGGGTTCTTTTCACCTTTCCCTCACGGTACTTGTTCGCTATCGGTCGCCAGTTGGTATTTAGCCTTGGATGGTGGTCCACCCTGATTCATACGGAGTTTCACGTGCTCCGCACTACTAGGGAGATCAGGTAGAAAAGATTATACTTTTTCGTCTACGGGACTATCACCCTCTATGGTTGAACTTCCCAGATCATTTGACTAAAGCATAATTTTGTAACTTTTCCTTCGGTCTCCAGACCGAAACACCCGATTCCCGCAACCCTCTACCAGCAACACCTGGAGGTTTTAACACTGGTAAAGTTTTGGCTATTCCCTTTTCGCTCGCCGCTACTGGGGGAATCTCGGTTGATTTCCTTTCCTCAGGGTACTAAGATGTTTCAATTCCCCTGGTATAGCCTCCCGATTTAAAAATCGGGATTCCTGGACATTACTCCAGGAGGGTTTCCCCATTCGGAGATCCCCGGATCTATGCTTGTTTGACAGCTCCCCGGGGCTTATCGCAGCCAACCGCGTCCTTCATCGCCCTCTGGCGCCAAGGCATCCGCCATTTGCCCTTAGTAGCTTGACCAGTAATTATTTTTCAAATTACTTGTCTTACGCTTTCTTTTGGCTTCTTGCAGTATTCAAAGTAACCACAGTAAGAAAAATTAATCTCATCACCGTGATCACTCTGTAAACCCTGACCTAAATTGTCAAAGAACATATAATTTTTCCGTTGGAAAAATTATATTTAAAAATGGAGAAGACCGGGGTCGAACCGGCGACCTCCGCCGTGCAAGGGCGGCGCTCTCCCAATTGAGCTACTTCCCCTTAAAATTTTTTCTGTTAAAAAATTTTAAGGTTTTATATCAAACTGAATCTACTTTTAAAAGAACAATAATACTTACTTTCCGAATCCATCAATGGGCCTGAGTGGATTCTCCGCCAGAGGCGGATGCGCCTTTGGCGCAGAACCACTTCCAACATATTCCCGAATCCATTCAGGCATGGGCCTGAGTGGATTCGAACCACCGACCCCTGCGTTATCAGCACAGTGCTCTAACCAACTGAGCTACAGGCCCCAACCTTTACCTAATAAAATCATGGTCTTTAGCACTTTACGCGCTAAAGACCATTTTAAATAACGATCTTGTTTGAATATATTATTTTTCACAAAGTGAAAAATAATAGAATGATAAGAAAGGGTTCAGCACGGGAACCTTTGTTTTTGTTACTCTTTAAAGGAGGTGATCCAGCCGCACCTTCCGGTACGGCTACCTTGTTACGACTTCATCCTAGTTATCACACATACCTTGGGCACCTTCCTCCCTTGCGGGTTGGTTCAGTGACTTCGGGTACACGCAACTTCCGTGATGTGACGGGCGGTGTGTACAAGGCCCGGGAACGTATTCACGGCGCCGTAGCTGATGCGCCATTACTAGCGATTCCAACTTCATGGAGTCGAATTGCAGACTCCAATCCGAACTGAGGCCGGCTTTCTGGGATTGGCTCCCCCTCGCGGGTTGGCGACCCTCTGTACCGACCATTGTAGCACGTGTGTAGCCCAGGGCATAAGGGCCATAATGACTTGACGTCATCCCCACCTTCCTCCCCGTTACCGGAGCAGTCTCACTAGAGTTCCTCTCCTGCTTTCGCAGAAGGCTGGCAACTAATGATGAGGGTTGCGCTCGTTGATGGACTTAACCAAACACCTCACGGCACGAGCTGACGACAGCCATGCAACACCTGTGCAGCACCCTCGAAGGCTTCCCAACTTTCATCGGGCGTGCAGCTGCATGTCAAGCCCTGGTAAGGTTCTACGCGTTGCGTCGTATTAAACCACATGCTCCACCGCTTGTGCGGGCCCCCGTCAATTCCTTTGAGTTTTAGCCTTGCGGCCGTACTCCCCAGGCGGTGCACTTAACGCGTTAGCTCCGGCACACCCCATTAAATGGAATACACCAAGTGCACATCGTTTACAGCGTGGACTACTGGGGTATCTAATCCCATTCGCTCCCCACGCTTTCGTATTTGAGTGTCAGTTTCAGAATAGAGAGCCGCCTTCGCCGCTGGTGTTCTTCTCGATATCTACGCATTTCACCGCTACACCGAGAATTCCACTCTCTTCTCCTGAACTCAATCCTGATAGTTCTCTGATTCGTTTCCGCGTTGAGCGCGGAGATTTCACCCAGAGCTTATCAGGACACCTACATACCCTTTACGCCCAGTAAATCCGAACAACGCTAGCCCTCTCCGTATTACCGCGGCTGCTGGCACGGAGTTAGCCAGGGCTTCTTCTCCCGGTACCGTCAGGTCATCCCGTTATTCACGAAATGATTTTTCTTCCCGAGTGAAAGGAGTTTACAACCCGAAGGCCTTCATCCTCCACGCGGCGTCGCACCGTCAGGCTTTCGCCCATTGCGGATGATTCTCGACTGCAGCCTCCCGTAGGAGTCTGGGCAGTGTCTCAGTCCCAGTGTGGCTGACCGTCCTCTCAGACCAGCTACCCATCAAAGCCTTGGTAGGCCATTACCCTACCAACAAGCTAATAGGACGCAAGCTCATCCCTAACCGACATATCCCGCAAGCGAGACACATCTTTAATCCCAGTCCGATGTCAGACCGGGACCACATGCGGTATTAGCGCCTCTTTCGAAGAGTTATTCCGCAGTTAAGGGCAGATTGCTTACGCGTTACTCACCCGTTCGCCACTGTCCCCCCGATCCTAAATTGCGAACAAAATAAGTTCGAGGTTATCGTTCGACTTGCATGCCTAATCCACGCCGCCAGCGTTCGTTCTGAGCCAGGATCAAACTCTCAATCAATAATTAAGAATTGATCAGGCTCCCGTACTGTCCCCTATCTTACCATTCAATTTTCAAAGAACAAAAAAAAGGTACATCCACAGATGCACCTTTGCATATACCTGTGAAACAAAATGTCCTTACTTTATTTTTAAGGAACATCAATATTCATTGTGGACAACCTACCCCACCTCTCTATCTATGTCAACAGAAATAAATATTTTTTTTCAAATAATTATTTTCAGCCAAATTTACCACAGCCCCGCCCGGGTGGTTTTATTTATTCTCCCCGTCCACTTAATCAGCTCGAGGAGCAGGAGGCACCTGCCAAACCCGAGCAGAGCTATGGTTTTGGCTGAAGCGTTACAACACCAATCGTCTGAAGTTTCGTTTCCCCAGCCTGATGATGTCATTATCTTTGACTGGAATCACGGCATTATGTTCAAATATTTTTTTGTTATTTATTCTGACCGCGCCTTCCTGAATCTTACGACGGGCCTCCGAATTGGTATTTACCAATCCGGCCCGGCGGAGCAAAGTTATGATATCGATCCCTCCGCTTACCTCCGCAGCGCTGACCTGAACCGTTGCCATCTCCTCGGGGATTTCTTTCTTCTGGTGAACCGACTCAAACTGTTCCCGGGCCGTTCCGGCTTCCGGGGCGGAAGAGAAGCGTTCCGTAATTTCAAAAGCCAGCTTCTTCTTCCATACCATGGGATTGGTCCCGGACGCGCATTCCAATTTTGCTTCCTCTATCTCTGCCATACTCCGGGCGGAGAGAAGTTCGAAGTAACGCCACATCAGATCATCGGAGATCGACATTAACTTCCCGTAGATATCCAGAGCCGGTTCGCTAACCCCGATATAATTCCCCAGGCTCTTACTCATCTTCTGCACACCGTCGGTCCCTTCCAGTAATGGGAGGGTGACAATGGCCTGGGGTGTCTCACCATACTCCCTCTGAATATCCCGGGCCACCAGAAGATTGAAGGTCTGATCGGTCCCGCCTAATTCCACATCCGACTTAACCGCCACCGAGTCATAACCCTGCATCAAAGGATAGAGAAATTCCAGGATACTGATCGGCTTGCCGCCCTTATAGCGTTTGGAGAAATCATCACGCTCCAGCATCCGGGCCACGGTATATCGGGATGTCAGATCGATCACATCCGGGAAAGTCAACCCGGAGAGCCAGGAACTATTATAGACAACTTCAGTCTTCTCCCGATCAAGGATCTTGAAGACCTGCTCCTGATAGGTGCGGGCGTTCTCCATTATCTCCTCGGAAGAGAGGCGCTTGCGGGTCTTGGATTTGCCGGAAGGATCGCCGACCAGAGCGGTAAAATCGCCGATGATAAATACCACCAGGTGACCCAGATCCTGAAACTCCCGGAGCTTTCGGAGGGGGACGGTATGGCCGAGGTGAATATCGGGGGCGGATGGATCGGCACCATACTTAATCCGCATCGGAACCCCGCTATCGATGGATCTTTTGATCTTCTCGCGCAGTTCATCTTCCGGGATAATCTGAACCGCTCCCCGGCGGATAATTGTTATTTGTTCTTCTACTGTCTTCATATCTTATTTAACCACGAAGAACACGAAGGTCACGAAGAAAAGATTTATAACTTCGTGACCTTCGTGTTCTTCGTGGTAAATGTACTTCTTTATATCCGGTTAAAATCCCTAAGCAAAAGCAACTTATTTATTCCTTCTTCTCTTCTTCCTCTGGATTCTCTGCGGGATCAACTGAAACTTCATCAGCCACAGCCTCCTCAGCCGGAGCTTCATCGGCCGGAGATTCATCGACCACAGCCTCCTCAGCCACTGTCTCGTCAGCCGGAGCTTCATCGACCACAGCCTTCTCAGCCACTGTCTCGTCAGCCGAAGTATCCTGGGCTAGGGCGGCGGCCAGCTTCTCCAGGCCATCTTTCATGCGGGTATCCACATCCTTGACCTGAGGTACAACCGGAGCGGCTGCCTTAGCTTGCTTGCGGGGTTCAAATTCCTTACCCATGAGGAAATTCTTGATACTCAGCGCGATCCGCCGCTCATCCTTGTCTATCTTAATTACCTGAGCCTTAACGGAATCACCTTCCGAGATAACATCCTTGATATTCTCAAACTGTTTATCGCTGACCTGAGATATATGGACCAGCCCCTCAATCCCGGAATCAAGCTCCACGAAGACACCAAAACCGGTGATTTTTGTGACTTTACCTTCAACGATATCACCGGGGGTATAGCGGGAAGCAACATCATCCCAGGGATTATCCGCTAACTGCTTGGTCCCCAATGATATCTTCTTGTTATCCGCGTCGATCGCGAGAATCTGGGCTTCAATCTTGTCTCCTCGTTTGAAGAGCTGAGAGGGGTGCGCTATTTTCTTGGTCCACGACATATCGGAGACATGAATCAATCCATCGATCCCTTCTTCCAATTCGAGGAAGGCACCATAAGAGGTCATATTCCGAATCTTGCCTTTTACAACGTCGCCCACCTTGAACTTCTCGGCAACCAGTGTCCAGGGATTCACTTCCAGCTGCTTGACCCCTAATGATATCTTCTCATCTTCGGGCTGAGCCTTCAGGACTACTATCTCAACCACATCCCCGATCGCCAGAATCTCGGACGGATGGTTGATCTTGCGGGTCCAGGAGAGCTCGGAGATATGACATAATCCTTCCACCCCATCTTCCAGTTCGATAAACGCTCCGTAGGGCATGATATTAACCACTCTTCCCTGAACCTTCTTTCCGGGAGGATACTTATCGCCCACGGATTCCCAGGGGTTAGGCATCTTCTGCTTGAGCCCTAATGATACCCGCTCCCGGTTCGGGTCATATTTCAAGATCTTCACATCAACCTCATCACCTACCGCTAACAACTCGGAAGGATGGCTGATCCGGCCCCAGGACATATCGGTAATATGGAGGAGACCATCCAGGCCGCCCAGGTCGATAAAGACACCAAAGTCGGTTATATTCTTAACCACGCCGCTGCGGATATCGCCCTCCGCGATCTCGGCCAGGAGTTTGGTTCGCGCCTTCTGGCGGATCTCTTCCAATAACTCCCGGCGGGAGAGAACTATATTTTTGCGTTTCTCATTGATCTTGATAATTTTGAACTCAAACTCTTTCCCCATTAACGTATCTTTGTCCTTAATATAATGGATATCAATCTGGGACGCGGGGAGGAAGGCATCCAGCCCGATCTCCACCATCATGCCGCCCTTGATCCTCCGGGCAATAACTCCGGTAATGACATCGCCTTCCTGGTATTGGGAGACAATTCTCTCCCAGTTCTTCAGCTTATCCGCTTTCTGCTTGGAGATACAGACCATGCCTTCTCTATCCTCCAGCCGTTCCAATAATACCTCCACCTCATCACCGGTCTGAAGATTAGTCTCATTCTCGAATTCAGACAATGGGATCAACCCTTCCGACTTATAGCCAATATCCACCACTACATATTCAGAACGAATTCCATAGACCTTGCCGGTCACCATCTTTCCCTCTTCGAGGTGCTGCATGGTGTTCTTGATCATCTCCGACATCTCGTCCGAGGATAATATCTCCTCGACATCGATCCCTTCGTTCTCTTCAATAGGTTCGGTTATTACGTTAATAAGTTCCGTCATCTCCAGTCTTCCTTTTTAGTTCCGGCCGTCCCCCGCGGGGACAACCGTTTTTTTACGCGGATCATTGATCCGCTTGGTTATATTATTTTTGCCTGGCAAAAATAATAGTTATAAATTTTCAGATAAAATTATTATGGCGCAAGATAGCACCGGGGTAGTACAGAGTCAACATCTAACTGGAGACACTATGAACACCACTTTACCGGAGATCAGTAATCAAAAAGGAGTGATGGAGTGGTGGGGTGGTAGGCACGCCGGCCATGGCCCTATTCCATTACTCCATCACTCCACCACTCCATCATTCCAATACTCCATTATATAAATCAGAGGTTTTAGGCCTGTTTTTTTACTTAATATGGCCCAGTATATTCTTCAGATTCACCTCCACATCATCCGTCTCCCCGGTATCGATCACAATGCCTCCCTCGGCCAGGCGGAGCGCGCCGACCGGGCGGGTCTTGTCGGCGTGATCGCGTTTCTCCAGGTCTGCCCGCACCTCCTCCCGGGTAGTCTCCATCCCCTTATCGATGAACTCCTTGAAACGGCGCTCGGTACGCACCTCGATCGAAGCATCCACATAAAACTTATAATCGGCATCGGGAAAGACCACGGTGCCGGTATCCCTCCCTTCGGCCACCACGCTCCGGGCAGCCGCGATCTCGCGCTGCTGTTCCACCAGTACTTCCCGAACCGCCGGAATATCGGCCAGGAATTTTACCGCGTTGGTTATCTCCGGGGTCCTGATAACCCTGGTTACTTCCTGGCCGTCAACAAAGACCCGAGTCCCTTCATCCCCCTTATTCAGGCGGATCTCGGTCTCCCGGGCCAGGCGGATCAAACCATCGGTATCATCCAGCTCAATCGGTGAGCGGAGCGCCTTCCAGGTGATCGCCCGGTACATGGCGCCGGTATCAAGGAAGATAACCCCGAGCCTTTCCGCCAGCCGTTTCGCGATTGTACTCTTCCCCGACCCACAGGTACCATCCATGGTTATGGTGATGTTTTTTTCATTCATTAATATGCTCCTATAAAAAAAGTGCCTAAAGTGCGCTAAAGTGCCTTAAGTGCCTAAAGTTGTTCGCTTTCGCCTGACTTTTTAAGCCGCCTAATGCCGGTTGCCAGCAAATTGAACGTTGAAAGTTGAGCGTTAAATGCCTTGCCCGCCATAGCTTTAGCGACGGCTGGTTGAACGTTCAGTTTTTTTCCTGCTAACCTGATTCCCTGATAACCTGATCTCCTGATAACCTGATCCCCCACTACATCTTCCGCCGGCGCCTACTTGCCCGCTGCAGCCAGCCTTTAATCCGGGCGGGATCGCCGGATTTTACGTGCTGCTTCACCAGCATCAGTGTCTCCATCATCCCGTCAAGCTGGCCGAGTACCGCCTTCTTATTCGCGGTTATGATCTCAGCCCACATCACCGGACTCGATCCCGCTATCCGGGTGGTATCCAGAAGTCCCGTCCCACTGAACTTCAGGAGTTTCTCATCCCCGATCTGGTTGATCAGCGCCGAGGCCAGAAGCAGCGGAAAATGGCTGACCGCTGCCACTACCTGATCATGGCGGGTAGGAGCCATGGAGATAACAGTCATCCCCAGCGCCTGCCAGAGACTCTGCACTCCACCGATCGCGGGCTTCTTGGTCTTCGGCACCGGAGTTATCAGGCAGAGCTTCCCGTCAAAGAGATCCGGACGGGCGGCACCGACACCGGTATCCTCCGAACCGCAGAGCGGATGGGAGCTGGCATAGTACCTGCGGGGACCGGCCAACGCGGTTAAATCATCCACCAGCGTCCCTTTCACAGATACCATATCCGTTATCATGCAGCCGGGCGGAGCATCGGCGAACCACTCCGGAGCGATACGGGATGTCACCCCGATCGGCGTGGCAAAGACCAGAAGGTCGGTCCCGGCCAGAGCCTCTCCCCGATCCCGGGTCCCCCGATCGATCGCGCCCAGCTCCCGGGCAGCAGCGAGGCGCCCCTCATTCCTCCCCCACCCCATAACCTCTTTCGCCACCCCCTTATCTTTCAGAGCCATCCCGAGCGACCCGCCCATCAGGCCAACACCAACGATGGTGACTTTATTATATATATAAGGAGAATTCTCATTCATAAAATAATACCTCTTTTAGCCAAAACCGGTAGTGTACCAAAAATCATAAGATTACAAAATAATAATACTCCTCCCGATGAAACAATAGTGCAATCCCATGAGCATTGCCCATGCGGAGGGGTGCTAAATAGTTGATCTTAAATGGGAGGTGCGAAGGAGACGAGGAGAGTGGGCGTCAAACAGTTCTGTAGCCGCGGTCGCTGACCGCGGAAGAGAGGAGACTGGCCGATCATGAAGGATTTTAACTTCAGAAAATATATATCCGCTAATTTTGCAACTTCCAAGAACAGAGGGAGTAATCCTACACTACACTCAATTTCACTTCATCTCCGATAAAAGTTCCCCTCCCCTCTCGGGCAAACTCATCTTCAGTTAAGCCCAGTATTTCCATCGGTTTATTTATCCCGATCCGGGCACGACCCAGCAAGCATAATCTCTCCCAGAGATCCATCCCAGAGAAATCATCTGAAACGATCACAAGGTCAATATCACTATCAATATCAGCATTACCATGAAGATGCGAACCGAAGATCAGACTCTTATTTGCCTTGACCCCCATTAATTCCAATCGCCTCTCGTAGTCTTTTACAATTTGCTTGATTTTATTTTTCACGGATTTACTCTTTATCTATATATAATGAATGAAGGAATCATGAATATTATATATAACCACGAGAAATGAGCAAGATTGTTTTCGCTAATATTGTTATAATATTTTTATAGCCTATTTTTTATCCAAATTAGTCTTTATCCCCTACGGGCCCAAAATTACATCCCGCTGATGGCGGATCGCAGGATCCGAAAATTGCTTTCATTATAATACTCCCGGTCCTTTTCTTCCAGAAGTGACCCCAGTTTGACACTGTAATCTCTGCTGGTTAAATCATCAAGGCCCTTCTTTATCTTGAATAAATCTTCCTGGGATGCTTCCAGTGGCACTCCTTTCTTCAATAAAAATTCAATATCGAAAGTGTCACGGATCTCCTTGCGCTCTATAAATGCCGCGATTTTAGAGTTCGTCATATCCGGAAGGGAGACCACATTTACATATACCTGAAGATTGGAGGATGGGCTGTAGGCGATGGCGGGCAGACTGATTATATCTTTGATTTCCTTGCAAACTTCAATCTTCAGCTTGCGGGGATACTCCCGGGATTTTATCTCAAATAAGAGCATGTTAAATTTATCCGCGCTATCTGTGACGGTATAATTAGCGGTAAACAATTCTTCTAACTCTTTAAATAATTTATTGGTGTCGATTTTTTTTATCAGCCAGAAATCAAGATTGACCGAATAGCGATTAAGCCCGAAACAGAGCCGGAGCATAGTTCCGCCTCCAAAGACCAGCCGGTCGAGCAGACGCGCGCTCTTTAATCTATCCAGAACTTCCAGTTCAAATCTCTCTTGTTGGATTAAATCCCGCATATTCGTTTCACTGTTTTTTTTTCAAGGGATATACCTCAATTAGTTCCTTGAGTTTCTCCCGGTCGAGTTTACCGGAGTCAAGAGCAGCCAGATCCAGACTGTATCTTCCCAATGAATAGAGATAGAGGGAATCAATCAACGCCTTTTCCGGGGTGGCGATAAAATAGTTATTCTTTTTTTTGAAGCCAAAATAATATTCCGGCTTAATTTTCCTGAAGTTAAAACTTACCCCATCGGCATTTATTTCCTTCGATCGTCTGATAGAAGCACTCTCATAGTAACTCTTCGGCACCTGGGTTGTCACCCCATAGAAGAAGAGAGCGGTCATGAATGAAATATAGGAGGGGACCTGAAGGAAATTACTGATCTGATAGAACTCTTCCCGTCCATAGACCAGCTACACGGATTAAGAGAATTAAGGGAGAATCTTAATTTCAACTTCTTTACCATCCGGGCCAGCCGATTAAGAGCGCACCGCCCATAGATCTTATCAATTTCATGGTCAATCCGTTCCCTTATGAGACATTTTCTGCACGGCATTATTTGTCTCATAAGGAATATCTCGGGTAACGGAGAGGATTGATTTGCAGAGGGAAATTTGGGGGACGCCATATTTATAATTAAGTATGGTGTCCCCCGAATTACCAGGACATCAATGGCCGAGAGAGGCGGCAGCGGCGCCGGATTTTACAATTGCCATACTCTCTCCTCTCTGCTAATATATAATTTTGCTGAGGATATACCCGGTCAGGTAATTTTAGTTGTTACAATATCACAATCAGAGAAAGGAAAGGAGATCATGAAGGGATACGCGTGGGTAGCGGCTGTACTTTTTTTTCTGAGTGGAACGGTATCTGTCCGGGCGGAAACGTGTGACGGCACGCCCGAGTATCGGGCCTCAGTGGAGAGGAGCTATCGAAATATCGACCCTACCGCTATAACCCTGAAAACAGACTTTTTGCGGGGAGGCTATACCTACCCGTTATACATCGGCGGTTCTGAGAAACAAGAGATCAAACCGAAGGGAGGCGACTCAAAATGACACTTCACAGTAAAATTGATTCCCGAAGTCTGCGTCCGGAGGACGCGGTCCTGACCCCAACCTACGCGGCCCGGTCTCTGAACACGGCCGTCCCTAAGTATAAGATTCCGGAGCGTGAAATGCTGCCCCGGACAGCCTACAACCTGATCCACGACGAGCTGATGCTCGATGGAAACTCCCGTCTCAACCTGGCCACCTTCGTCACCACCTGGATGGAGCCGGAAGCGCGGCAGCTGATGACCGAGACCTTCGACAAGAATATGATCGACAAGGACGAGTATCCCCAGACCGCCGAACTGGAGACGCGCTGCGTCAATATCCTGGCGGATCTCTGGCACTCCCCGGAAGCGGCTCACACCATCGGCTGTTCCACGATCGGATCCAGCGAGGCCTCTATGCTGGGAGGAATGGCGATGAAGTGGAAGTGGCGGGAGCGGATGAAGGCCCGGGGGAAACCCGCCGACCGGCCCAACCTGGTAATGGGGATTGACGTCCAGATCTGCTGGGACAAGTTCTGCCGCTACTGGGAGATCGAACCCCGCCAGGTCCTCATGGAAGGGGACCGTTTCTGTCTCAATGCCGAGGAGGCGATCAAGCTCTGTGACGAGAACACAATCGGGATTGTCGCTATTATGGGAACCACATTTACCGGCGAGTACGAGCCGGTTAAAGAGCTCAACGACGCCCTGGATGAACTCAACCGCGAGACCGGCTGGGAGATACCCATCCACGTGGACGCGGCCAGCGGCGGCTTCATCGCCCCTTTTATTCAGCCCGACCTGGAGTGGGACTTCCGCCTCCAGTGGGTGAAGTCGATCAACACCTCGGGCCATAAGTACGGGCTGGTCTACCCGGGTGTGGGCTGGGTGATCTGGCGTGACCGGGAGGACCTGCCGGAGGACCTGATCTTTTACGTAAACTACCTGGGCGGAGAGATGCCGACCTTCGCCATCAACTTCTCCCGCCCCGGCAGCCAGATTGTAGCCCAGTACTACAACTTTCTGCGGCTGGGAAGAGACGGCTACCGGCGGATCCAGCAATCCTGCCGGGATGTCGCCCTCTACCTCTCCTGGGAGGTCGCCCGGCTGGGTCCGTTTGAGCTGATCACCGATGGGAGCGATATTCCGGTCTTCTGCTGGAAACTGAAAGGGGAGACCAACTTTACTCTCTTCGACCTGGCGGAGAGGATCCGCGACCGGGGCTGGCTGGTCCCCGCCTATACGATGCCGGCGAATCGCGAAGACCTCACCGTTCAGCGGGTGGTGGTCAAGGAAGGATTCAGCCGGGATATGGCCGATCTCCTCATCAAGGACATAAAAAGAGCGCTGAATTTTTACGCCGCGCAGCCGGGTGTTAAACCCCGCCAGCCGGGCAAAACCCGCGGAACCTTCAAGCATTGCTAACCCGATTCATTCATAAATCGTATTTGCATGGCCTTTTTATTTTATATAAAATGCCTTCGGTAGAATTGGTGGTTATTTAAAACACAGAAATATATCAGAGGTAAAAAAATGAGCAAAATCAAAGAAAAAAAACAGGCCATTGACGGCAACACGGCCGCGGCGCACGTCGCCTACGCCTTCAGCGAAGTCGCGGCGATCTATCCCATCACGCCGTCGTCTCCTATGGGCGAACTCGCGGACAAGTGGGCCGCCGAGGGAAGAAAAAATCTTTTCGGCGAAACGCTGAATGTCATCGAACTTCAGTCGGAGGCCGGGGCTTCCGGAGCCGTGCACGGATCCCTTTCCGGAGGAGCGATGACGACGACTTTCACCGCATCGCAGGGGCTGATGCTGATGCTCCCGAACATGCACAAAATAGCCGGCGAAATGCTGCCGACGGTGTTTCACGTCTCCGCCCGATCCCTCGCCTGCCAGTCCCTTTCTATATTCGGGGACCATTCCGATGTGATGTCTACAAGAAACACGGGTTTCGCCCTTATGGCGGCCTCATCCATACAGGAAGCAATGGATCTGGCTCTGGTGTCGCACCTGGCGACTCTCGAGGCGGGGATCCCCTTCCTCAACTTCTTCGACGGCTTCAGAACTTCCCACGAAATACAGAAAATATCCGTTATCCCCTACGAAACCATGGGGGAACTTCTGAACATGAAATACGTCGAGAATTTCAGAAAAAAATCCCTCAACCCGAACAGGCCTTTCGCGAAAGTGGGAGCCGAAAATCCCGACGTCTATTTCCAGGGACGGGAGACCGTCAACAAATATTACTCCGCGGCGCCGGAGATCGTGAAAAAATACATGAAACTCGTGGGAGATAAGGTCGGCCGGCCCTATAAATTATTCGAATATCGCGGAGCGAAAGACGCCGAAAAAATAATCGTAGCCATGGCTTCGGGCTGCGACACAATCGACGAGACCGTCGATTATCTCTTGAAAAAAGGCGAAAAAGTCGGCTGTATCAAAGTTCATCTCTACCGGCCTTTTTCAGCAAAAGACCTTGCCGCCGAAATTCCGCCTTCGGTCAATAAAATCGCCGTCCTGGACAGGACGAAGGAGCCGGGATCTCTCGGCGAGCCCCTCTATCTCGACGTGACGACCGCTCTCGAGGGAAGCGGCAGGAAAATAATCGGAGGAAGATACGGCCTCTCTTCCAAGGAATTCACCCCGTCGATGGTTAAAGCCGTCTTCAATCATCTCTCGGGCGCCGCCTTTGGCGGATTTACCGTGGGAATTAACGACGACGTGACGAAAAGATCGATTCCCGTGAAGGAAAATATCGTCACCGAAGCTGAAGACGTTATCAGATGCAAATTCTGGGGCTACGGCTCGGACGGTACCGTCGGCGCCTGTAAAAATGCCATAAAGATAATCGGAGAGAACACGGATATGAACGCGCAGGGGTACTTCGTCTACGATTCCAAAAAATCCGGGGGGATAACCATTTCCTATCTGCGCTTCGGCAAAAGAGCCATACGCTCGCCCTATCTCCCGACGGAATTTGACTTCATCGCACTTCACAAGCCCGAATACATCGGCAGATACGACATTCTCGACGGAATAAAGGAAGGCGGGATATTTCTTATAAACTGCCCCTGGAAACAGGAGGAGGTTCTGGAACACTTCACCCCTGAGATGCAGAAAACCGCCGCGGAGAAAAAAATAAAAATATACGCTCTCGACGCCCTGAAAATCGCCCTCGACGCGGGGCTGGGCGTTAGAATAAACACGGCGATGCTCGCGGCCTTCTTCAAAATCTCCGGAGTCCTTGAAGAAAAAAAGGCGATAGAGCTTTTCAAAAACGCGATCAAGAAAACTTACGGGGTGAAAGGTGACAAAGTCGTTAACATGAACTGGCAGTGCATCGACATAACATCCGCCTCTCTCAGAGAAATAAAATCCACCGGTAAGGCTGTAAAAAGCGCTAGAATGAAGAAGCTCCTGCCGGACAATTCTTCAAAATTCGAAAAAAATATTATCGAAAAAATAATGCGCTTGGAAGGAGACTCCATTCCCGTCTCCGAAATGCCGCTGGATGGAAGCGTACCGACGGCCACGACAAAACTCGAGAAAAGAGGTGTCGCGAACTTTGTCCCGCGGTGGGAATCCGAAAAATGCATACAGTGCAACCAATGCTCTTTCGTCTGCCCTCACGCGGTCATACGGCCGAAGCAGATAGAGCCGGCTTCTCTCGAAAAAGCCCCCGAAAATTTCAAAACGGTCGACTCTAAAACAAAGAACGAAAGAAATCTGAAATTCCGCCTGCAGGTTTACATCGAGGACTGCACCGGATGCGGAAACTGCGTGAACGAATGTCCGGTTCAGGCAATTAAAATGGTGCCTATAAAGGAAGAAAGAGAACGCGGGGAAGCGGAAAGCGCCCTGTTCTTCGACAACCTTCCCGACAACATAGCCGACGGGGCAAAAATCACATCGATAAAAGGAAGCCAGTTCAGAAAACCGCTTTTCGAATTTTCGGGCGCCTGCGCGGGATGCGGCGAAACCCCCTATATAAAAAACCTTACCCAGCTTTTCGGGGAAAATATGATTGTCGCGAACGCCACCGGCTGTTCCTCCATTTACGGAGGCACTTTCCCCACGATTCCCTACTGTAAGTCGAAGGAAGGCAGAGGGCCGGCCTGGGCTAATTCTCTTTTCGAAGACAACGCCGAATACGGTTTCGGAATACGTCTTGCCGTAGACAGCAACAGAAAACAGCTTCTCTCTAACATCGAACGGCTCCTGAAACTCGAGGCAGATGGAGAGCTCAAAAAAGCGCTCGAAGAAAACAAAGAACTGTGGGACTCCCTCTACGCCGAAGCCCTTCCCGCTGCCGAAAAAACGAGAAAACTCCTGCCCGCGGCTCTTAGAAAATCAGCCGGAGAGGCGAAAAAAGTCATCGCGAAAATAAGCGAACTCGGAGATTATTTCGTCGACAAAAGCGTCTGGTGCATCGGCGGAGACGGCTGGGCTTACGATATCGGCTACGGGGGCCTCGATCATGTTCTCGCCTCGGGAAAAAACATAAATGTCCTCGTCCTCGACACGGAAGTCTATTCCAATACCGGCGGGCAGGCCTCGAAAGCCACCCAGCTTGCGGCCTCGGCGAAATTCGCAATTTCGGGAAAAGAGATAAAGAAAAAAGAACTCGGCCTAATCGCGATGTCCTACGACTACATCTATGTGGCAAGCTGCGCGATCGGCGCGAACAAGCAGCAGTACCTCAACGCAATCAGCGAGGCAGAAGACTACCGGGGCCCGTCCCTTGTAATCTGCTATTCGCCCTGCATAAATCACGGCTTCGATATGTCAAAATCGATAAACGAGGAAAAACTCGCCGTTGACTGCGGATACTGGCCTCTTTACCGATACAATCCTCTTCTCGCGGAAGAGGGAAAGAATCCCCTGAAATTCGAATCGAAGGAGCCCAACGGCAAGTTCAGAGAATTCATGGCCGGCGAAGTGCGCTTCAGCTCTGTTAAGAAGCTCTTCCCCGGAAGGGCCGAGGAACTCGCCGAGAAAGCCGAAAAAGCGATGCTGGCGCGCTGGCAGCACTACAAAAAACTCTCCGAAATTTAGAACAACCCGCCGGCTGCTGGACAAAAAAGTCCTTTTTGACGGGAAAGAACCGTGGAGTTTTCTTTTTTTCCCCGTCCCCTGCGGCGAGAAAATATTCGTCGAACCATTTTTTGAAAATTTTCAAGAAATTCTATCTATCTTGTTTATTCGTAGTCTATTTAATACCAATTTCTTGCCCGGATTAGTTTTTGTACCCAGGAGCAATAAACACTTCATAGTAGTAGACAACTCGCGCTCGATCGAGCGCGAGTTGTCTACTGCTATGGAAAGTTAGACATTCGGAGCGAGACGTTATTGCCGTATTCCTCCATCATTTCTCTACGATAGATTCTTTTATCCTGGTACCGAAATGCCTTCCTCCGGTCTCGAAATAAGCCAGGACCTCATCTCCTTTCTTCAGGGCCACCACCGAGAGGGGTTTTCCGGAGGGTTTGACCAGGCGGATGGTCTCGGCGTTCTGGAGGATCAGGCTTACCTCTCTCTTCCTTACTTTTGCTTTCACCAGCAGCATGGGCCGTTTCTCCACTTTGGCCCGACCAACTATAGCGCTGCTGGTATCACCGTGGTAGGTAACCGGGAGGACATCGACGCCAATCTTTATCTCGGAAAGGTAGCAGGTCCGGCCTTCGGGCAGGAGCGTATAGGCATGGATTCCGCCGGCGTTTACCCGGAAGGGGCGGGCCGCTACATAGGGGTTCTCGATCGATTCGGCGTGAATTAAAAAGAAGGCGGAACTGGTATTCCCCACCAGCATCCCCTCCCCCAGCCCCATTGCGGTACAGGTATCGATACAGACCCGGTCGCCCATGCCCAATTCCCTGACTTCGGTGATCTTGACCGTAACCAGCGGCAGCTTCTCCCGGTCGCTCTTTACCAGTTTGATGATCGCTTTGATCTGAGAGAGATTCGAACTCTTCACCACCACCCCGTCCACACCTTTCTCCAGAATACCCAGAGCGGTCCGGGCCGAGGCGAGGTCTTTTACCGCCGCGAATACCTTACCGGAGCGGGAGATGATATTCTCCAGAGGAATAATCTTCCAATCGCGGCCGGAGACAATAACGGTTTTCTCCTTGCCCAGAGTGAGGATCTTATCTTCGTCGGCCTGCTCCCGGATCTCGATCTCAACTACATCTTTTCCCAACTTCAGATCGCCATCCGTACCGACCGTCCTCAGCCTACCCAGTTCCTTTACATCTTTCGACTTTCCCTCAGGAACAATCACCGCGTCGGCGCCATTCTCCAGAGCCGTCAACACCTTCTTCTTCGACCAGGGACGGCAGTCTATCCATACCTTTTTAATGCTCATATTTTTAACTCCTGATATACGGGTAAGGTGCGTTTAAAAAGAAGTGCCTAAAGTTTGAAATGCGCTTCCGCCAGAGGCGGATCCGCCTCTGGCGGAAAAGTGCCTAAAGTTAAAAGTTGTCACTTTGCCTCCCATTCCTCGCAGCCGGGCCTGTAGCCGCGGTCGGTGACCGCGGATGACAGGGACCGCGGTCAACGACCGCGGCTACAATAACCGAGAAGATCCCGGCAGATCGGAAATAACCTTCCCAGAGTTTTTCCTCCGCGTTCTTCTCTGCCCCGAAGTTTTAATCGGGGTGCGTCTCTGCGGTGAATAAAGTTGCCCGAGGCAAGGCCGATGGCTAAGTTCCTGCTTCAGAATTTTCCCGAAATAATTCGGGATCCCGAGTTGTTTTATATTAAGTCTCGGGACAATAAGCTCGTAGTGCAGGACTTCAGTCCTGCCTTCGTTGGGCAGGACTGAAGTCCTGCACTACGAGGTTGCGCCGAAGGCACTATGTTCTTACTTTCCCAGCAATTGTAACGCTTCTTCAATGGATTTGTTTTCATGGACCAGGAGATCTATGGCTTTGATGATGGCGGTGGGGTCTTCGTGCTGAAAAATGTTCCGGCCGATGGAGACACCGCGGCCGCCAGCCGTCAGTGACTCAAATACCATGGTCAACAGTTCCTCATCGGTCTCCATCTTCTCTCCGCCGGCAATAACCACCGGCACCGGACAGCCCGCGACCACTTCCTGAAAACTCTCGGGGGAACCGGTATAGTTGACCTTAACTATGTCCGCGCCAAGTTCCGCCCCGACCCGGGCGGCATGCTTGACATACTTGACATCGAACTGATTGGCGATCCCTTCCCCCCGCGTATACATCATAGTCAGGAGCGGCATCCCCCAGTCCCGGCAGCTCTTGGCCACGGCTCCCAGGATCCGGAGCATCCGGCTGTCGGTGGGAGCGCCCAGATTAACCTGGATCGATACCGCGTCGGCGCCCAACCGGACCGCCTCTTCCACCGTGCAGACCATGACCTTATCATTGGGATCAGGGCTTAAGACCGTGCTGGCCGAGAGGTGAATGATCAGCCCCACGTCTTTCCCCTCTCCCCAGATCGGAAGAGCACACGTCTGAACTCCAGTCACACTGATATATCTCGTATGCCGTCTTCTGCTTGAAAAAAAAAAAATAAGAATAGAAAAAAAAAAGAAATAAAATATAAGACGGTTTTAAAAGTTTTTTAGTGTAACAACCTCCGGAAAAGCCTTCAGGATACGCTGTTAACCATCGACTTATCAT
>CAKZYZ010000136.1 GCA_937885075.1 uncultured bacterium
CAGTGTGACTGGAGTTCAGACGTGTGCTCTTCCGATCTAATCTTCCCCGGCGACGGTAAGCTTCCCGGGGACCGATCCCGATAGTATAGATTTTAACATTGAGTGTCTCGGCCATCTGAGCCGCGGTCTGGGGGTCAATCTTTCCGGTGTTATTCTCTCCGTCGGTCAGGAGGATGATAATTTTACTTTTGGATTCAGATTCCCGGAGACGATTCAGGCTGGTGGTGATCCCGGAGCCGATCGCGGTCATCTTTTCATCAACCATTCCGATATGAACTTCTTCCAGAAGATCGAGTAAAACCCCGTAATCAATCGTCAGGGGACACTGGGTATAGGCGAGGGATCCAAAGACCACCATCCCGATCCGGTCCGAACTCCTTTCTTTGATGAATCCGGCGATTACCTCTTTGGCTGCCGCCAACCGGCTTACTCTATTTCCTTTCAACACAAAGTCGGGGGTATTCATCGACCCGGAGACATCAGCCGTCAGGACGATATCAATCCCCTCTGTCGTGATTCTGGTATCCCTGATCCCTTTTTGAGGTCGAGCCAGGGCCAGAACCAGGAATAGGATGGCCAGGCATCGGATGACTGCCACGCTGTGGCGGAAGATCACCCCCGGTGAAGGCCCGATCTTCTTCAGCCCCCGGATCGAACTGAACCGGAGAGCGGTCCCTCTCTGATTCCGCCAGTAGAAAAATAGATAAACCGGAATCAGAAAGAGGAGGAAGAGAAGATTTGGATTGTTGAATTGAAAAGTCATAATTGGTGAATAGCGAATAGGGAATGGGGAATAGTTCTCCAATCCTTATCGTAACGTATCTATTTGAGTAATGTTTTTTATAGCCTTCAATAATTTTTTCTTCGTAGAAATTTAATAAATAAAAAATATGTCCCGGCGACCCGGCCTACTGATTAGTGTCTGACCGAAAACCCCGAATCTCATAAAATTTGTCATTGCGAGGAACGAAGTGACGAAGCAATCTCCTCACAAACTAAGCAGATTGCTTTGTCGTCCCTCCTCGCAATGACCTGATTTTAGGGGTTTTCGGTCAGACACTAATTACTGCTTACCGATCACTGCTTACTTTCTTCCCGATCTTTCCTTGTCTCATCTACTAATTTAACCGCCGCGCGATAAACCCGTTCAATCTCATTCTCAGTCGGACCGTAACGGGCGAACTTGACCAGATCGCATTCGTTTAAGAATTCGCTGACCAGATCCTGCTGTGGAACCGTCAGGAAGTCGGTCGAAGCCATATCATATAAGAACTCTTCGGTGGTCCGTTCCGGTGCCCGGAGGCCGAACCGGTTCTCCAGGTAGCGGCGGGATGCATCTGAGACCCGGGAATAATATTCCTTTATTTTTCCCTGGGCCGGAAGGTCTTCTCCCTTAATCCTCTCCAGTTGTTCATAAGCGATCTCATGGGCCGGACGAGGTGGCGCGATCGGGATAATCTTCTCTCTCCGCCGAAAGACTTTTTTAACCAGGAAGAGCATCACCGCGATCAGGATAATCAATCCTCCGATCAGGTAGAAGAGCCAGATATAAGAGACCGGCAGCGACACCGGAGGTTTGATGGGGCGTATATCCTGATCGCCCTCTGATGATTCAAGCACACTCTCAATCGTAATCTCCAGCGCCGGACTTTTAAGTATTTCTGCTTCTTCGCCGACCCGCACCGTGACCTCCGCTCCGGGGAGAGTAAACTCACCGGTCTCAAAACCCTGGAGAAGATACCATCTCTCCACCACCATCTCTCCATCTCCTTCCAACTCATTCACGCCGTTCCGGGAGATTTCAAAATCCCCGATCCTGTCGTCGCTGTACTCCGGAAATGTCACCACGGACGCCTTCGGCGCTGTAACAGTCAATCTGTATTGGATAGTGTCGCCGACCGCCGCCGTATCCCGGTCAAGCTGACTCTCCAGACGGATAGCCTCCCCGCACCAGCCAGAGTTCAAGCTGATCCCGGATAAGAAGATAGATAGAAATATGATTAAATTGCGAAACATTATAATTCCAACGTCGGCCACTTTTAAGGCAGAATGATTTGGGGCAGAATAATTACCCCCTACCTCGGCCCCTTTTTATGGCAGGACCATTACAGGCAGGACTATTTCCCTCTCGCCTTGGCCCCTTTTAAAGTTAGAATGATTAGCCCCGCCTAGGTCTATATTATTTTTGCTTTTAATCATTCTGCCTAAATTTCTTTTTGCTCTTAATAGTCCTGTCTGTAATCGTCCTGTCTAAATTTTTTTTGTCTTTTAATAGCCTGCCATTAATGGATTTTTCTTACTCTCCGTTTGAAAAACCGCATTAACTCCGGAACATACGGCTGATCGGTGCTGATCCGGATAAAATCAATTCCTCCGCCCCGGAAGAGTTTTATGGTCTCCTCCTCTTCCCGCTCCGCCTGTTCCCGATACCGCTGCCGTAGATTGGCATCCGAAGTGTCCACCAGATATTCTTCGCCGGTCTCGGCATCCCGGAGATTGATCAAACCCACCGGCGGCAGTTCTCTCTCCCGGGGGTCCTTCACCATCACCGCGATCATATCGTGACGCTTATTGGCAATTGTGAGAGCCTTCTTGTAGCCATCCGCTTCGAAGTCGGAGACCAGGAAGGTGATCGAACGCCGGCGGGTAACCCGGTTCAAGTATTCCAGGGCCAGCGTGATATCCGTCCCTTCTCCCTCGGGCTGAAAATATAGGACTTCCCGGATTACCCGGAGGACATGCCGGCTGCCCTTGGCCGGGGGAACGAACTTTTCGATCCGGTCGGTAAAGATGATCAGACCCACTTTGTCCTTATTGCGGATCGCGGAGAAGGCCAGGACCGCACAGAGTTCCGCCGCCAGTTCGCTCTTGAATCTATTCCGGGAGCCGAATCGGGCTGACCCGCTGGCATCGACCAGGAGTATGACGGTCTGCTCCCTCTCCTCCACGAACTTCTTGATAAATGGTCGTCCGTAGCGGGCGGTAACGTTCCAATCGATATCACGGACTTCATCGCCGGGTTGGTATTCCCGGACCTCATCAAACTCCATCCCCCGCCCCTTGAAGACGCTCTGATATTCACCCGCGAAGACATCGCTCACCATCCGATTGGTAGTGATCTGTATCCTCCGGATCTTTTTAATTATTTCCTTGGGAAGCATGATTGGGGAATTGGATAAGTTGCGGGTTGGGTATTAGATATATTTTCGGTATCGCACCAATATAATCATGTTAGTCATTTTTCAAAACTAATCCGATTTTAATCGGATTAAGGTACCTCAATTTGATCGAAAATCTTGCGGATGATATCCTCGGAGGTCAGGTCTTCGGCTTCGGCTTCATAGCTGACGATTACCCGGTGGCGGAGGACATCTCTGCCGACAGTCTTGACATCCTGCGGGGTGACATAACCTCTTCCCTTGATGAAGGCATAGGCCTTGGCCGCGACCGTGAGATAGATAGTGGCCCGGGGGGAGGCTCCATACTGGATGTAATCTTTAATATCCAGCCCATACTGTTCCGGTTCCCGGGAGGCGAAGACGATATCCAGAATATAATCTTTTACTTTCTCATCGATATAAATCCTGTTCACGACCTCCCGGGCTTTTAAGATCTCATCCGGTTCAACCACCGGCTGAACCTGGAGTTTATAGTTGGTCACCGCCATCCGGTCCAGGATCTCCTTCTCCTCTTTCTTATTGGGATAGTCCAGGACCAGCTTGAGCATGAACCGGTCCACCTGGGCTTCGGGGAGAGGGTAGGTCCCTTCCTGTTCGATCGGGTTCTGGGTAGCCAGGACCATAAACGGCTCGGAGAGAGGAAAGGTCTCCAGTCCGATAGTCACCTGGCGTTCCTGCATCGCCTCCAGTAGCGCCGACTGAACCTTGGCCGGTGCCCGGTTAATCTCATCGGCCAGGATGATATTGGAGAAGATCGGCCCCTTCTTGGTGCTGAAGTCACCGGTCTTGGGGTTATAGACCAGGGTCCCGAGCAGGTCGGCCGGGAGGAGATCGGGGGTGAACTGGATCCGCTGGTAAGAGGTGTTGATGGCCCGGGCCAGGACCTGGACCGAGAGGCTCTTGGCCAGACCCGGAACTCCTTCGATCAGAATATGGCCGTTGGCCAACAGGCCGAGGAGAAGGCGATCGATCAGGTATGACTGACCGACAATTACCTTCCCCATCTCCGTCCGGAGATTATCGACGAACTCACTGGCGACTTTAACCTGTTCATTAATTTCCTGAATGTCAATAGTCATTATTTATCTCCTTAAAAATGTTAAATTGAACCACGAAGGACACGAAGAACACGAAGGGGAAAAAGGAAATAGTAATTATTAATCCTTCGTGTTCTTCGTGTCCTTCGTGGTTTAAATTATATTGATTAAGTTGTTGGATGTTTTTGATCTTTCTGAGATTCGATAAAGGAGTAGACTCGTTTCAAGATGTCATCCAACTCCTGATTGTCAGCTTGAGAACTGCCAAACCGGCTCTCTTCCAGAGTCTTTAATATTCGGGAAAGTTCCTTCTCCGATTCTTCCGAAAGCCCGGAAGATCGTCTTCCTCCTAGTACCTCGTCCCAGGTATCAGGCGAGATAGTTATGGTATATTTCTTCTCCAGGTAATCGGCCAGGATATCCCAGATCTTCTCCAGATATTTATCGATCTCTCCCCGGAGTTTATATTTCCGGACATGATCCAGTTCCTTGCAGCTATCATCCTCCATATATTTGACATAATCGGCGATGACTTCGTTCGATTTTTTTTTATAGCGGCGGATGGTCAGTCTTATATAGAACGCCACAGCAATAATCGCGGCCAGTCCGATCCCGATATAGATCAGCGCGGAACTGAAAGATGAGAAGATCCCTTCCCCTCCGGATGTAACCGTAACCTCCAGAGATTTACTCGATATTGAATGATCCGTCTCTTCATCCGGACGATGATAGGATAGGCTGACTTTCCCGATTCGCCCGTCACCTGCTTCTTTCCCCCTTAAGGTAAAGAGATATTCCACGGCCTGATTGTTATCACCGTCTGTTCGATAGGTAATGCCGCGCTGGGAAGTTCCGATAACCTCCAACCCCCGGCATTCAGGCGGCTGGGGTTTAGTGAAGATAAACTCGGAAGCTTCTCCGACCCAGGAGGCCGAGACCGTCAATACGGCAGTCTCTCCGAGAGGAATCCGTTCCTGACTGAGATTGGTCGAGATCTCCGGGATAGTGACCGGGAATACGGAATTCGCGAGCAGAAAAAATATAATACCGGTTAAAAAGAGTATGTTTTTAGTTGTGACTTTCTTCATTTTAATTCTTACTTTTACTCCCCCAACCTCTCCCCCTTTTTGTCCACGGATTACACAGATTACTCTGATTATTTCGCCTTGGTTTGTCGGCTTTGCTGTCCACTAATTACACTAATTCGCACTAATTGCTTCCCCCTACCTCTCCCCCTTTAATAAACTACGAATTTCGCGAATTACACGAATTAAAACAGAGACAACTAAGAAATATTTCAAACAACATGTTACTTTTTATTCCGCCTAAAATCCTTGTGCCTTTAATCATTCTGCCTTAATTCCTTTACTTTTTAATCGTCCTGCCTGCAATCGTCCTGCCTTTAATTCCTTTCTTTTGCTTGCATCCCGATTATTTCGGGATAATCGGCCTGCCTGCAATCGTCCTGCCTTAATTTTTTTTAATCGTCCTGTCCCTAAATCGTCTTGTCCTTGTCTTTGAAAGTTTAGCGCCCTGCCCGCCATAGCTTTAGCGAAGGCTGGTTGGATGTTCAGCTCACTGCTTACCGCTCACTGCTTACCGTTTCCCGATCACCAACCACTTCCTTACGAAACAAGATTCGACGGCCTCTCCCCCTTCATCATCGCCACCAAATTCTCCGCCGCCATCACCGCCATCCGGGTCCGGGTCTCGATAGTGGCGGAACCGATATGAGGGAGAAGAACCGCGTTGGGAAGAGTCAAGAGCGCCGGATGGATATGGGGTTCCTTCTCAAATACATCCAATCCCGCCCCCGCGATTATTCCCGACTGAAGAGCTTCCACCAGAGCCTCCTCGTCCACCACCGGACCCCGACAGGTATTGATCAGGTAAGCGGTCTTTTTCATCAGCTTGAATTCCGGCCTCCCGATCAGCCGTCTGGTCTCTTCATTGAGGATCACATGGAGAGTAATAAAATCCGCTTCTTTTAAGAGAGTATTCAACTCCACTCTCCGGCCACCCAACTCTTCTTCCAGGATCCGGTTTTTCTCCGGATCGGTATAGATAATCTTCATCCCGAACCCCCGGGAACGCGCTCCCACCGCGGTCCCGATCCGCCCCGCCCCGACAATTCCCAGAGTCCGCCCGCGGAGATCGCCGCCCAGAAAAAGCATTGGCCCCCAGCTTTTAAATTCCCCGGCCCGAAGATACCGTTCCGCTTCAGGCAGACGCCGTCCGGTCGCCATCAGGAGCGCCCAGGCCAGGTCGGCGGTGGCGTCGGTGAGGACGCCCGGAGTATTGCTGACCGGAATCCCCTTCTCCGCGGCCGCGGCCACATCGATATTATTATAACCAACCGCCATGGCGGCGATCCCCTTCAACTGCCCCATCTGCCCGATGAACTCCCGGTCAATCGTATCGGTCAGGAGACAGAGTAGGCCGTCTTTCCCCCGGCATCCGGCCAGCAGTTCTTCCTTACTGAGTACCCGATCTTCCGGATTGATCTCCACCGCGAATCCAGCCTCTTTCAGTATCCCAATCGCGGCCTCCGGAATCTTCCGGCTGATAAAAATAGTTGTCTTCATAGTCATCTCAAGGTAAATTATGTTCTAAATATAGTTGCTAAGATGATATACTCTACACTTGCTGCACTGAATTTCAACATTCTTATTTTTTAACGTTAGCGCTGGAGGCGCTAATTTATAATGAGCGCCATATCGAGATATATCCGTTTCTTTACCCACGATATCTGGGAACTGGAACTTTCGACCCTCTCCCGGGCCAGCCGGTTCCTGGTTCGCGTAGGTAAGGTTGTCTATATGGTGATCCGGGGCTTTCTGAAAGATAGCTGCCCGCTCCGCTCCTCCGCGCTTACCTACGCCAGTCTCCTCTCAATAGTACCGCTCCTGGCATTCTCCTTTGCCATGGCCCGGGCCTTCGGGATGGATATCACCCCGCTCCAATCGTTCCTGGTCAATAATGTCACCCTGGGCAATGAGGAGATCGGAGCCCGTCTCTTCTCTTTCGTTGACAATATCAAGGCCGGAACTCTGGGGCCGACCGCTCTGGCGCTGCTGGTGCTGACTGTCATCTCGGTAATGGGGAATATTGAGGCCTCCTTCAATCATATCTGGGGGGTTAAAAAAGCCCGAAATCTCTGGAGGAAATTCTCTGACTACCTGAGCGTAATTATGGTCGTACCGATCTTCATCGTCGCCGGGGTAACAATCGGCGGGGTATTGCACTCCAACGAACTCTTCACCACGGTTCTGCACTTCCAGACTCTCCAGATATTATTCTGGAATTCCCTCAACAAACTGCTCATCTGCCTGGGATTCTCTCTCTTATATATCTTTATGCCCAACACCAAGGTCAAGATACTCCCGGCCCTGGCGGGTGGGCTGATCACCGGACTGGTCTGGCAGGCCGCGCTCTGGGGATACATCACCTTCCAGGTCGGTTTCGTGAAGTATGCCGGTATCTACGGCGCCCTGGCTTCGATCCCGATCAATCTGATCTGGCTCTATATCAGCTGGAATCTCGTCTTATTAGGAGCGGAGATCTCTTTCGCGGTCCAGAATGTCCGTACTTACCATGGCGAAGAGTTAGCTTTAACCCGGAGCTGGGCATATCGCGAACTGGTGGCCATCAATCTTCTGGTCAGGATCGGCTCCCGATTTCTCAAAGGTACTCCGCCCGCCGGGGCGGAGGGACTGGCCAAAGAGCTTCGCGTCCCGATCCGCCTGGTCAACCAGAGCCTGCAACAGATGACAGAAGGCGGATTAATCAATGAGGTCGCGGGGGAGGAGAGGCTATACCAACCAGCTCAGGACCTGAGCGCGGTAACAATCAAGACAGTCCTGGATACCCTACGCAACTCCGGCGGACCGGAAGTCATCCCACCAATTCTGCTCCAATCCCCCACGGTCAGCCGGATCAAAAAGATGCTGAACCAATCCCTGGCAAAAGCCGGCTCCGACCTCACCATGGAAGAACTGCTGACGAATACTGAAGAATAAATACGTTGAAGATCGTTGGAGTCCGTAAACCGGCAGAACTTTACGCCCCCGGTGGGTTCACCCCACCGGAGCGAAAGTTCAACAGCTAACTCACAGGTCTCCACAAAGAACGCCCCCGGTGGGTTTACCCCACCGGAGCGGAAGTTCAACGGCTAACTCACAACTCTCCCCCAAAGCACGCCCCCGGTGGGTTCATCCCACCGGAGCGGAAGTTCAATAGCTAATCAGTGGTCTCCCTACTAACCGGATCCCGGAACAGTCCGTAGAAACCGCAACACCTACCTGAAAAAGAAATTTGCTTATCCAACCCGATTGAGTATAATTGAAATCAAATGCAGCTCTGTTTCTTATCTGCTTCAGCTACGCCTGGAAAATTATTCAAGTATCACGGGGGATACAATGGAAATCCAACTCAAGATCAGTCTCGCCAACAATCAGGGCGAGACCTTTATGGGCATTGGATTGGTCTGGCTCCTCCGGGCGGTTGACGAATCCGGATCGATCAGCCGGGCCAGCAAAGAGATGAAGCTCTCCTATGCCAAAGCCCTCAAAATTATCAACCGGTTGGAAGAAAATCTGGGCCAAAAACTCCTGATCAGAAAACACGGCGGCTGTGATCGCGGCGGCGCAGAGCTGACCCCCTTCGGCCGAAAGTTCATCGAAAAGTATGACCGGCTGCAATCATCGATCAAAAAAGCAGCCGAAAAAGAATTCTCCCTCTTCCGCCGTGACCTGGAAAGAACCTAGCTCCGCAATTTATTTAACCGCGGATTGAACGGATTATGCTGATTTTTCGCAAGGTTTCAGTGAACCCCGTCAACTCGTGATCATGGCTTGGTGCTGTAGCCGCGGTCGGTGACCGCGGTATTGCCGGCAGCCATCGGGTCCGCGGTCACCGACCGCGGCTACAGGGTCAAAGGACCCCGGACAAATTGTGAAGAAATATAAGGCAATTAAATGCGCGCGCGTCACCTTAATCTTTTTCTAATTATTTCAGTTACCATCCTATCCATTGCGGGATGTGGAGATGACCTTCCTCCATTCACTCTGGATAGTTCTCAAATGAAAGTAGAAAAAGAACATTATAAGAAAGAGTTCTTTTATAAAGATCCTGACCTCAATTTAATATGGGATTTGAAAGAAGTTCAATTTGACAATGATCCGGATGAAGAGATTCTTGTAGTCGGTAGTAACGGGGGTCGGATAGTAACTCTGGAAGGAAAAATTAAAGATTCATTTCCAATCCCCCACTTATACGGAATAAGTGCTATTGACTTTAATAATGATGGTGATTATGAATTCCTCGGTCGAGGTGGAGGATTTAGCTCTGTATCGGTAGCAGTATTAAATAGCTCAGGTAAAGTTGAATGGAAATATTCAACTACTCTTGTTGGACCACCTAAAGCAGGGGATATAGATGGCGACGGAATAAAGGAAATTGTGCTCCCCTATTCTAGAAATCCAATATTGCTACGATTTGGAGGTGGGTTACTAGTATTTAATGAAAAAGGGGATTATATCCATAAATATAAAAGTTATCCTTCGTCTTTAGAGCATATAGAAATAGCCGATTTTAATGGAGATGGAAAAGGTGAGATCCTCTATTGGAATGAAAGAAAAAAGAGGTTCATTATTCAAAATGCCAGCGGAGGAGTAACTTATCAGTTTAAGCCTTTCATGGATGAGTGCAACTTCGCGATTACTGATTGGATTGATACATCTTTAGTGCATATTCTGCTATTTGGTGAGGATAAAATGCAAATAGTGAGACCGGATGGTACCCCGGTGGCGACATTAGATACACCTTATTCCTATGCCTATTGTAACCCTTCTTTTGGGAAAGTATTAAAATTGAAGATAAATGGAAAAAGCACTTATAGATATGTTAGTTTAATTGTCGGAAGAGGTTCTTGCCATAAAGCTGTGCTTTCTATTAATTCTTTATCAGGAGAGTTACTTTATCAAGAGATCATATGGGAAGATTGTAAAAGTCTACTTATTTTAAGTGACTCGGAATCGGAAAATGGGGGATTTTTAATCGGGGCCAGGGATTGTGTCTTAAAATACTCATATCAGGAATAGGAGCTTGCACTCAGATGTCCCAGCGGGAGTTGATCCAACAATTCCAGGAATACCTCAACCATACCCGCCGGATTGTCTTCCTGACCGGGGCGGGTATCTCCACCGAGAGCGGAATCCCGGACTTCCGCTCGGCGGACGGTCTTTACAGCGATCCGGCAAATCTCAGCCTCTTCGATATATCCGCCTTCCTGGCCGAGCCCGCGCCTTTCTACCGATTCTCGGCCAAATTCCTGGAGGTCATGGAACAGGCCCAACCCAACCCGGCTCATCTGGCCATCGCCCGCCTCCAGGAGACTCACCGGGTAACCGTCATCACCCAGAATATCGACAATCTCCATCAACGGGCCGGGTCCCGGACTGTCTTCTGCGTCCACGGCAACCTCGAATTCAGCCGATGTGTCAAATGCGGTCATCGGATCGCCACCCGGGAGCTCCACCCGGTCATCCGACAGGGAGAGGTCCCCTATCACTCCTGCGGTGGGGTCTACAAGCCGGAAGTAACCTTCTTCGGCGAACCCCTCCCGGAGGAGGATTGGCTCTACTCTCAAAGAGCAATCGAGGAAGCCGACCTCCTCTGCGTGGTAGGTTCCTCCCTGGTAGTCTACCCCGCCGCCTCCCTCCCCGGTTACCGCCCCCGAACCTGCCGTCTGGTAATAGTAAACCGCGAACCCACCCCCCTGAACCCCGAAGCCGACCTGATAATCCACGGCGACGCCGGCAAAATATTCTCACCCATAACCTGAATCCTCCCCAAAACAATCCTTATCTGACAAAACACGCTTGACGTGTTTTGTCAGATAAGGATTGTTGGGGGATGAACTCTTCTGGTGAAAATAGGGGTTATCCCGGTTTATATGGATCGGGATGCCGCGGCAGTTACTTCATTTGGAAATTCTTTCAGAGCCGCGAATTAGGGAATTCCTTGCATCCGGTGCTTCACCAGAGCTATTCGTAATGTGTCCACATCCGGATGACTTTCACTGTCTTGATTCCATCCATCACTTGATATACCAGGCGGTGCTGGATGTTAATTCGGCGCGAATACGCGCCGGCAAGGTCACCAATGAGTTTTTCATATGGTGGCGGTGATTGATAGGGATTCTTTGCCAGGACTTTGAGGAGCCGTTCGGCTTGCGTCTTCAGACCTGACCGGCCGAGTTTCTTCGCGTCGCGCCTGGCTTGATTGGTGTAAACTAATTCCCAACTCACCAATCAAGCTCCTTCTTACACTTCTCGACCGGAGTCTTTATCCCCTTGACTATCGAGTCTCTCATGCCCGGGATGGAGTTAAGATATAGCGTTTCCTCTATTGCTCGCCAGTCGTTCTCCGCCACGAGTACGGCGGAATTGCGCTTACCTGAAATATGGATAGGTTCGTGAGAATTTGCCACATCATCCAACAGAGTATAGAGACTCTTTCGGGCTTCAGTCGCCGTAATGCTTGTCATAATAATACCTCCATTCGTATCGTACGTTATAACGTACGACACTTTACTCCTTGCGTCAAATGCTTTTTACAATGAAATAACTTCATCTATTTCTATCATTTATCCAAATTTTCTCATTCGTGTTTCATCATTATGTTAGTATTATCAGCATCTACCTGCGTAAACTGATCAAGAACAATATTTATTTAATTCTATGAGAATCTATCCACTTCTCAAGATCACGCTACTATTTATTACCGGGCTGGTAATGGGAAGACATCTCTCTCTTTCTCAAGAGACCTCACTCTATCTTGTAGGAACCGGGCTTGCCGCCACCCTGATCTTCTATTTTGTCAGGAAATTCATTCGCCATCCGGCAAGCCGATACATTTTTCTCTTCTGGACCGGGTTCTTCATCATCACGACCGGGATCCTGCGGTATTCGGCGTCGGTCCGCCCCACGCCTGACGATATCTCCCATTTCATCTCCTCCAGCCCGGTCCGGGTAATCGGGACTATCCGGGGAGATCCTCTCTTCCGGCGGCATGGGGTCCGGTTCGAACTGCGCTGTGAAAAAATTACAGAGGGGAAGAAAGAATTCCCGGTTACCGGGCTGCTCCAGGTCTTATTCCACGGCCAGGTCAAGGAGGTTGAGCCGATCCTCCAATGCGGGAACCGGATTGAGATCACCGGAAAGATAGTTCTTCCCCGGGATCGGGGCAATCCGGGAGAGATCTCCCGGCGGGAGCTGCTGGCGGCCCGATCGATTCACGCTCTGAGCAGGATCTACCGGACCGATGATATCGCCCTGATGGACAGAGCAGGAAGATACTCCATCCCCTGCCTGGCTCTCAATCTCAAGCACCATCTCCAGACCATTATCCGGGAGAGTCTACCCAACCCTCAGAACCATCCCGGCAGCCTCCAGTCGGTGCTTCTGGAGGCCCTGATGCTGGGGGAACGTTCCGGTATCCCTTATGAGATCAAGGATAAATTCCGGTCCGTCGGTGTCATCCATGTCCTGGTTGTCTCCGGCCTCCATGTCAGTTTCATCTGGATACTGGGATTGTTTATCTTCAGCCCCTTTCCCCTCCGGATCCGCTACGCTCTCCTGATTCCGCTGGTGGTCGGATATGTTCTTCTAACCGGAGCTTCCACGGCTACCGTCCGGGCGGGGGTGATGGCCTGCATCTACTCTCTCTCATTTGTCCTGAACCAGCCCCGAAACTCTCTGACCGCGATCGCGGCCGCGGGTCTCGCACTCCTTCTCTACAACCCGCTCAACCTCTTTACCGCCGGCTTTCAGCTATCTTTCCTGATCGTCATCTCCATCATAACCCTCACCCCGATTATTGACCGCGGCCTCCGATTTCTCCCGGCCAAACTCAGGCCATTTATCGGAGTTCCCCTGGCCGCTCAACTGGGCGCGCTTCCGCTGGTAGCATACTATTTTCACTCGATCTCCCTCATCGCGCTCCCGGCCAACATCATTATCGTCCTGCTGGTCGCGGGTATTGTCTGCCTGGGATTCATAGCATCTCTGGCCGGACTGATCGCGGTACCGATCGCCTGGCTGATCAACTATCCCAACCATTTTCTCATTCTCCTCCTCCTCAAACTGGTCGGATGGTTCTCCCGCTTCCCCGGAGCCGGACTCCGGATCGCCTCCTTCCCCGTTGCCTGGATCTTCATCTGGTATCTGATCATTCTCTCTCCCATCTATCTCCGGCCCCGCCGGAAAAGGGTTCTCTGGATTATCGGGACGGCAGCCGTTCTCCTTCTGATCGGATGGGGGGTCCTTTATCTGCCCAAGCCGGATCTCCCTCCATTTCAGGCGGTATTCTTCAATACCGAAAGCGGCGAGCAGACCCTCCTGAGAGAAGCGGATGGCCCGGTCATCTTCATTGCCTCCGATGATGATCGTTTCGGAGACATCAGATCGACTATCTCTCCTTATCTATTCCGGGAGAAGATCGATCATATTGACTATCTGATTCTTACCCAGGCTAACCTGGATCATCTGAATGTCCTCAACAGACTCATCGAGATGGTCACCATCGGAACGGTCTTCGACCATCCCCTGGGACCGTCATCACCATCTTATCCTCGTTTCCGGGAAGTGCTGGAGAAGAACAAGATCCAGTACCAGAGACTTACCGCCGATGATCTGATCGAGGTCGGCGGATGCCGGCTGTCGGTTCTCTGGCCCCGATGCCTCAGTGGAACCAAATTTCAACCGGATTATTCTCTGGTCATCAAACTGCGATTCGGAGAGACTTCATTCCTCTTCCCCTCCCGGATCGGCGTACTCGCTCAGGAAGATCTGGCCGAGAAACCCGTCAATCTCAAGGCAACAGTTTTAAAAGCGCCCTGGCGCGGCGCCAGTACCCATATATCCCCCTTCTTCCTGAAAGCGGTTAACCCGGAATACGGACTTCTCATTCAAGGCCGGAAGTATTTCGGCCGCTACCCCCGGGACTGCGGGGATTTTCTGGAAGAGCAGGGCTCCGAAGTTCATAAGACCGGGGAGGAAGGATGTATAATTGTGGAAACAGACGGGGAGACTTGCCGGGTATTATCTGCCCCTAATACCGAATCAACTTCTTCAAATTCTAGATTAGTTTCATCTCTAATAAATCTAAATCTCTTTGCTAAAACACACCCTTCAGAACCAGGCTTACATTCCTCATTCCGTAATTGACAATAACTGTCCTTCATTTGATGGGGGCAAGTCCAACTCATACTATTCTCTTCTTATTTGCTTCTACCGAAACATCTGGAATTGGCCGGCATCCATGGGTTAGGCGGGCAAGGCATTCGGCTAAAGGGCAGTCGTTCACCCTTCATGAAGTGCCTGGCGAATCCTGTCGGGGTGACACCGGAGATCGAGAACTCGCCAGACGACGGCGATATCATCCTCGAATGTGTAATATACTGCATAGGGGAAGCGCTTGGAAAGCAGGCGATAATAACCAAAGATCTTCGGGTGAATACCCGCATAAAGCGCCAGGGAATCTATGTCTGAGAATAGAGAATTGAAAAAGTACTCACCTATACCTTCCGCCTGCAATTCATAGAATAGGCGGCCTGAGTGGAGGTCTTCCACTGCTGAAGCGAGGATCTTAATCCTCATTCAAACCGCTTCCTCAGCTCACGCTTAGCAGTTTCCCAATCGGCAATCCGCTCCTGGCCAGAAGCAACACGCGCTTCAGTCTCTTTCAGAACGTCGTTATGCCAAGCGGGAGAATCCACATCGGCTTCAGGCTTAGACAGGTCGTCCCAGAGGGCCTCCATTATCTGGAGCTTCTCTGTACGTGACATCTTTTCAATTTGTAGTGCGCTTACCATGATGAAGGTACATTACCACCCTTGATCGTCGCGATCAATCTCTCTTTTTCTGGGTGAACGGTGCGAACATTATGATTTAATAGAAAATATTAAATTACAGAACAGTGGTTCTCTGGAACAGTATTCTTGTGATACTATCACGCAGAAAACGGCCTTAGGCACGTTTTTTGATCCCCAAAAACGCGCCTAACATCGATATAAGGTCCTGTGTTTTAGGTAATCCGTTGACCTACACATCTTAGCGTAGTCCGACCCTCTTTCCATCAATGGCATAAAATAACCTGAATCTTCCAATCCGATACCGCCAGAAAATCTTCTTGAGAAATCTTAAATATACCAAGGAAGAATTGACATTGTTCAAGTAATTTATCTTTTCCAAGCGTATTCTTATTCCACGCCCACGTATTTTCGGACCTGGTCAAATAGGTCGATCTGGGCCGGGGTGAAGACCTTTTGAGTGAACGACCCGGGCCATTGGTTGAATGTATATCCGCGAAAATAGGCCGGCAGGCGGACCCGTTTGACCCAGGTCTCATACGGCTCCGTGGTACCTTCATTTTCCCGTGACCACTGATAATCCACTTTGAGGCGTTCTTTCTGAGCGAATGTCAGTGAATCAACGAACTCCTGATAATATGCCTTTATTTTCGGATCGTGAAATCGTAAGTAATGGGAGACAACATCGGCCAGCACATCAATCGGCCGGACTTTTTCGCTAAAAATCTGAACCCCGATCGATCCCAACGGAATCTCTTTCGGACGGGGTTCTTGAGCGCTGCCCGGATCCTCCAGATCCCAGAACTCCAGCTTATAAGGCTGGGCTCCGAGACTGACTACGCCCTTTAATCCATATCGGGAAAGAATCGGATATTTCCGAATGGCCTGGTCTACTACACGGATATCTGTCCTGGCCGGAGAAGAGGAAACAGAATCTGAAGCCGAACTCACATTTACGCAGGCTGTCATGGCCACCAGGGCGAACAATATAAACCGGACCGCCCGATCTCCCGATCTGCGGTTCGTAAAGCCAACAGATCTCCAGTTCGCAAGGATATATCTGCTCATTATACTATCCATCCTCTTCTTTATCGACATGATCACCCCGGCAACTCTCCACCCGCTGGCGGTGCCGGCATACACCGGAATAACAGCCGCCGGAATATTTTATACATACTTTGCGGCACATTGAAGGTGAGCTTTCAGTAATCCCCGTTGACTCGTGCTTATAACGATGTAGTTGTAGCCGCGGTCCTACTTGAATCGACCATCCGATTTGCGGCTTGAGACCTTTTCCCTGGCCTTCTCCAGCCAGCCAGTCAGTACTTCCGCTGGAGCATCGAATTCAGGCACATAAGGTTTTATATCCAAAAGCGGGGTACCGTCGAGAATGTCCACATTCCGGATGTGCAGCACCCCGTCTTCAATCTTGTCCATTTGAACAACAGAAAGGCCGATTCTATTCGGACGCTTGGGAGCACGGGTAGTTTAATGCCCAGGGTTTCACCCCGGGCTTTTATGTGTAACCCCTTCGGGGTTCTTTATCCCTCGTTTTCGCCTTTTTGAAACACAACCCTACAAATCAGCGGCACGGCTTACCGCGTGCGCTGGATTTGTCTTATTATGCCGCAATCAATTTCTTGATTTTTAGGCCCTTCGCATGCAGTTCAGCTCTCCATAGATCGTACTGAACCTGCTGGTTCATCCAGCTTTCCGGGGAAGTGTCAAAGGCCTGGGCAAGACGGATCGCCATCTCAGGGCTAATGCCGGAATGGCCGTTGAGGATCGAAGAAAGAGTCTTTCTTGCGACTCCAAGGGCTTTGGCCGCATCTGTTACCGAAATACCCAACGGTTCCAGACACAATTCACGCAACACTTCTCCGGGATGAGGTGGATTATGCATTCTCATATTAAATATCTCCTAATGATAGCCTTCGTAATTAACATTAACGGCATCCGTTCCGTCAAAAACAAATGTAATTCTCCAATTTCCGCTTACATTGACGGTCCATGTTCCTTTTCGTTTTCCTTTTAACTCATGCAGTCTAAGCCCAGGTAAGTCCATATCCCTGGGGGATGCGGACGCATGCAATCGGGCAAGAATTAGCCGGAGTCGCTTCTCGTGCTTCACTTGTATTCCGGCTTTTGTTCCTTTTACAAAAAAATGTTCCAGCCCTCGATGAGAAAACTTCTTTATCATGGTAATAATGTAACCTGATACGACTCAAGTGTCAACCCTATTGTTTCTCCGGCATAACGCCGAAATTAAGCGTAACCCCGCCGGAGGGCTGCGGAGAGCGCGGCGCGCTCTCAGTCAGTCTTCCAAGAGCGCAAGCCCCGCGAAGCGGGGTTTTACGTTCCAATGTCTGGTTCGCGCCGCCAGGCGCGGATCAGACTTGGAATAGCCCAATTTCGGCGTTCGCACCCCGTTAGCGGCGCGAACATTCAAGCTCACCTGCTGGTGCCCAACGCCGAAAGGCGGCGGATAACAGTCAGGTGAAGCGCGTTGTTAGAACGTACTATTTGTAAATTTTTTCTATAAATTCGAGCGTATTTTCGTGTTTTTTTCGGTCGTAGGCCTTTAAATCTTTGAATTCGCCAAACAATCGTTTAAATGGAGAATAAAACTCTTCTGCTGATTCGATTTTTTTAGCAAAATTGTTCTTGAAAATACAAGGCCAATTAACAACATATCGTTTTTCTTGCTTTCCAGATTTTAAGGGTATTTCCCATTCAATTATCCCTGGTTCTTTTTGTGGCGTTTGGAAAGGTATTTTATTTGCTCTGCGAAAGATTTCTTCATCTACGGTTATCCCATACCATTGAGCTCCTTCTCCAAGAGAATAGGCGCAAACAAGAGCTTTTCCTAAAAATAAACTTTTATCGAAATTAAAGAAGAAATTGCCATGCGCTATGCCACCTCTTAGGGGAACACAGCTATGCAAAGAATTTTTAAACAATTCACTTGAAAAAACGAGCATAGCCAATAAATCTTGGTCTTCATCGCTAAGACTAAAAATTATTATTGTATCAGAGAATATGAAAGTTCTTAGACGACTTTTGATGATAACATTCTGATTAGTGCTTAAAACATAAATTGCCATATATTTTATTTTGTTCTAACGGCCGAGCTGAGCGGCGGCCCGAGGGCGAGCCCTGCGGGAGCGGGGCCTGAGCCCGGAGGCCGTTCGCTCGAGCGTTTGGTTCGCGCCCGCGGA
Organism: uncultured bacterium; assembly: GCA_937885075.1. Lineage (GTDB taxonomy): Bacteria > Auribacterota > Erginobacteria > Erginobacterales > Erginobacteraceae > CAKZYZ01. The sequence continues at coordinate 18,308 of CAKZYZ010000136.1, forward strand.
TCAGCGCGCGGCGCGGATTATCTCATCTTTATTTTGATGAATCCGGGATCGCCTCCCTCGGGATAAGCGAACCAAACGGTCGAGTGCGAAAGATCAGCGCGGTGCGAACATTATAATTGAATAGAACAGTCATTTTGTGATCATTTTGTACAAAAAAATCAAATAATGTAACCAATATTCAAGAGAAATATCCGGGTCACACCAAGAAATAGCTTGACTTATAAATGTATAATAATAAATATTGATTGTGAATAAATACTGGATATATATTCTCCTGATCCTTCTTGTTTCCTGCCGGCCGCCCGCGCCGGAGGTCAGGAACGAGGGGTTGCCCCCCTGGTGCCGGGTTTACTTCACCCCGCGGGATCCGGTGGTTGATCGTATGGTCTCCCTGGTCGACCACGCCCAAAAACGGGTCTGGGCGGCATTTTACAGTTTTACCCAGAAAGAAGTCGCCCGGGCCCTCCTCCGGGCCAAGGGACGCGGGGTTGATGTCCGGGTAGTTATGGATGACGCCACCGCCCGCTCGGAATTTTCCCAATCTCATCTCATCCGGGGCAGAATTCCCCTCCGAACCGACTTTACCCCCTCCGACTTCATGCATAATAAGTTCATGATCATCGACAGCTTTATCACCTGGACCGGATCCTATAACCCCGGGGAGACCGGAAGCTATCGGGACAATAATAATGTGATCGTCATCTCGTCGACCCGGGTGGCGGCCAACTATGAAGACGAATTTCTCGAGATGTGGAGCGGGAAGTTCGGGAAGGGCTCTTCCGGGCCGACCCTCAACCCCCGGATACCGATCGGCCGGGTGATGGTGGAGACCTACTTCGCCCCCGAGGACCCCTGTGCACAGAGATTGATCGAACTGATCCGGGGGGCGAAGAAGAGCATCCATTTCGCTACCTTCGCCTTCACTCTGGAACCGGTCGCCGCGGCTCTGCTGGAACGGAGCCTGGCCGGAGTTGAGATTAAGGGGGTGATGGAGCGGGGCCAGAACAGCCCCTGGTGCTGCTACCGTATCTTCGAGGACAGCGGTATCGACATCCGCTGGGACCAGAACCTCTATTATCTTCATCACAAATTCTTCATCATAGACGGCAAGATCGTAATCACCGGATCCTTCAACCCCACCAAGCACGCCGGAAACGCCAACGACGAGAACATGCTGATCATCCACCACAGCGGCGTGGCCCAAAAATACCTCAAAGAGTTCAACCGTTTATGGGAGAGGCAGTGGGAGTAAGGAACCCCGATAAAAATCAGAAAAAGGCCGGAGCAGATGCATTCAAACAAAAGCAGGAGCCAGCACTTCTTCCTGAACTAAAAATGGATTATTTTTCCTCATTAGAGGCCTAGGAATTGTCTCTATCGCTTTCCCCGGATATCTATATTTTAAGTCGATCTTAGAGGCATCTTTGAATTTTTTGAAATCCGCTGAGAATGCGGTTATTTTGGAGAATAATTGCCTTACTCGAACTTTTAAAAGCTTGAGAATATATTTATCCGCCTGAGATAGAATCACTCTTCTGATATTCAAATCAGTCGCGGCATCAAAACAGAGCTCGCCTCGTTCCCATCGCGCGACTGTATTTGGAGTGACTCCCAACAGTTGAGATAATTCTACCTGGGTCAAGTCATTGGATTGTCTCAAAAAACGGAGAGCTTCTCCGCCCAGTGGTTGCGGATTTAATATGACATCAACAAAAATTACCGCCAGTAGTTCCTGCATCCTGGGTATTTCAGGGACCATAACTTCTTTATGGTGCGGGCAGTAATCAATATAGATATTACCAAGATAAACATTGGAAAGTCCTGATTCAGTAAAGTGATAATTTGAAGACTTTCTCCGATTTAACCTAACTCCACATTTTGGGCATTTCATTTTTTGCACCTTCTTCCTTTTAAAGGATAGGCCGTTATAAACACAACGGTCTTTTTGCTTTCAAAGGATAATACAAGTTCAAATTTCTCTTTTCGTTTCCTCCCGGATGACCACCCCTGAAGGAGATATCTCCATTCTCTTGTTTTCTCGGTCGGTGGCTCCTTCCCTACTATCTTTCCCGATTTTACAATCTGCAGTACTCTCGTATAATTGAGTCCTCTAAATCTCTCCCTACAATATGCGCTAAGTTCGGGCTAATACGGATCTGATATTGTGGATCACCTTTTTCTTTTTCAAGGATTTCTCTTAATAGATTATCAACCTGTCTCTTACTCTTCTGAGGAAGACCATTATAATCAGATAAAATTATAATCCCCTTTCTCATAATAATGTTTTCAAGCTAAACCTAAACTATACGTTACGTATAGTCAAGAGTTTAATAATTTTTTATCGGAATCTAAAAGCATCGTTACATATTCATCAGTCGGAGAAGTGGGCGTTTTATTCCAAGAAAAATTTAAAATAGGGATTTTTCCGGTGGAGAAATAAGAGGAATTAGTTTTTATAAATACACAAGGTTCATAGGGTGTGAACGGGGAGATTGGATTAAAGCAAGAAAAGAGAAGCGGAAAGCTAAGGTCAAAAGTCAAGTCTGACCCTAACTTTTTTCAAGGGGAAAATCCCGGCGGTTGGGATGGACGGTTTTGAACCGACCGGTGGCACTCAAATACCAGAACTCCCTTTGGTTGTTTCCTCAATGACTCGGGTCGGGCAACTCGCCTTATATGAATTTGGGCAGCAATCCATATCAAAATAAGTTAACAACTTAACAACGTCCCCTATTTTACATCCAGAGACTTCAAACGGGTCGGGCCGGAATACTTCAATATTATCAAATCCCCATAACACTCTGTTTATTTTCTTAGCCAGCAATCCTTGCCGCTATAATCCCCGCATCAGATTCCGTCGATGGAACCGGTTGGAGAGAAATATAAACAGCGCGCTGAATCCGGCCAGCGCCGCGAAGTTAACCAGCGGCGAGAGAGTCGATTCTCCTTTGAGACTGAAGTTGATGAGATCAGTCAAATAGGTAATCGGAGATATGAAAGTAACGGCCCTTCCCAGGCTATGGAGGCTACCCAGGGGTACAAATATCCCGCTGATGAAGATCAACGGGAATCGGATCAGGCTGGAGAGCATCATGATATTGGAAGGTGAACTGGCGGCGGGGGATGCCAGAAGCACACCGAGAGACGAGAAACAGAATGAAGCCAGAATCAGGCTGGGAATCAGGCAGATGAAGTTAACGGGGTAACTGAACACCGCCAGCACGACCGAAAGAAGAATGAGGTTGATTACCAGGCCGAAGATCATCCCCGCCGTAACATCGCCCAGGATAATCGTATTAATGGTAATCGGAAAAGAGAGCAGCCTTTCAAATGTCCCGGCTTGTTTCTCCCAGGGGGTAATCATGGGACCTATCGACGAGGAGGTAAAAAATAGGGACATGGCTATAATCCCGGGGATGAATAGATAGAGATCAATCTTTCTCCCCAGATAAAAAGATAAAAACATGAAGAAAGGAAACAGGAGTCCGAAGATAAGAACCGGGGCTTTGGTATAATAGATCCGGATATTTTTCTCCGCCGTTATCAATACTCCCCGAAGAAAGTGCGTCTTCCGAGCCCTAACCTTCATCAGATTTATTCTCCGTAAGTTTGATAAAAACCTCTTCCAGACTGGCCCGGCAGATCTCCAGGGTAACGATTGTCAGATTTTCCTCCCGGGCCAATCCGGTTAATTGTTTCACCAACCGGTCGGGGTTCTCGGTGAATAGTTTCCACTTATCGCCCATCTTCTCCCATCGGTTCAACGGCGATAATCCTCTCAGCTTTTCTTCCTCAACCGGCCGGTCAAAGGATATCTCTACCGAGCGGGCCGATTCGAAGGTGCTCCGCAACTTCTCCGGGCGATCGAGGGCGACCATATTCCCCTGATTGATAATGCCGATCCGTTCGCACAATAGATTGGCCTCTTCCAGATCATGGGTGGTAAGAAATATGGTGGTTCCTTCCCGGTTCATCCGAGTGATGATGGTTCGGATCAATTTTCGGCTTCGGACATCCAGTCCCACGGTCGGTTCATCCAAAAAAAGGATGTCGGGATTATGGATCAGGGCACAGGCCACATTTACCCGCTGCTTCATGCCTCGCGAAAAACTCCGCACCCGGTTATCTTTTCTCCCGGCCAGACCGAATTCCTTTAAAAGATAATCCGCCCGGGCTTCCAGGTCCCGGCCCGTAATTCCATAGAATCGTCCAGCCAGGGTTAGATTTTGTTTCGCCGATAAATCCAGATAAACATTACCCGTCTCCGGAATCACTCCTATCTTCATCTTAGCCGCGATGGGATTTTTATTTATCGCGATCCCATCGATGAAGACCTCCCCCGAATCCGGTATGATGAGTCCGGTCAACATCCTGATGGTGGTGGTCTTGCCCGCCCCGTTGGGCCCCAGAAACCCAAACATCTCACCTCTCGCGACCCCGAAAGAGATCCGGTTCACGGCGGTAATCCGTCCGAACTTTTTTGTCAGCCGGGAAACCTCGATAACTGTATCACGCTCTGTCTTCATAAAAATTAAACCTCACAATCAATACTTAGCTAAGATCGGAAGAGCGTCGTGTAGGGAAAGAGTGTAGATCTCGGTGGTCGCCGTATCATTAAAAAAAAAAAAAACAAGCATAACTCACAGACACAAGTTAGCTACACGTTACAGTCACAATCGATGAACACGAGCATAGAGAATCACAGCCAAATTCTGATCGATCGTATA
>CAKZYZ010000137.1 GCA_937885075.1 uncultured bacterium
ACTATGTCTGTATGAGGAGTTGTGTGATATAGTTTGTTCTTTTTTTTTTTTTTTTTTTCAAGCAGAAGACGGCATACGAGATATATCAGTGTGACTGGAGTTCAGACGTGTGCTCTTCCGATCTCTGATCATATCGTCAAGCGATGGAATTTAACCTGCTCGTCGGATAAGATTTGTAACATGTCTCTGTTTAAGAAGTCAGCAGTGATTCGGCAGGAATTTCTAATTCCTTATGGAGTTTTTTCATCATTCTTACGGTTAAATTTCTCTTTTTTTGCAGGATCTCTGAAACCCGATTTTTCCCGCCCAGGTAAGGCGCCAGATCTGTCTTACTGAGTCCAAGCTGTTCCATCCTGAACTTGATAGCTTCCACCGGGTCGGGCGGTAAAATTTGGTGGGCTTTTTCCTCGTATGCTTCAACGAGTGTCGTCAGCACATCTAATTTATCACCTCTGGGAGTATCTGGCGTAGCATCCCAGAGCTTTTCAATGAGCTTTAGAGCTTCCTCATAATCTTTTTCAGTTTTAATTGGCTTAATTTGCATTACTAAATTTCCTCTGCGTTTATTTTGTCATACTGTTTATGGGTTCCAATAAATCTGATATATATTATTCTGAAATTATATTTAATCGCGACAATAAGCCGGTATTTGTTGCCGCATATATTAAATACGATTCTGTTATTTCCAATAATACTTGCGCTGCGATAGTGATCTTTGATTTTTTGGGGCGATGCCCAATTTGCCTTTTTAGCCTCGGCATACCATGCCCGTAGCGCCTGTTCTGAATCCTGGTATCTATGATCTTGCCAGAACCGCCTTAATGTTCTTCTTGAAATTATTCTCACTATTTAAATATACCCCATAATTCCCATTATGGGAATTATTTTTTTATGGTATTTTTATCTTAGCTGATGAACTGATTCACCTGCCGGATTAAAGAAGTGCCTAAAGTGCGCTTAAGTGCCTAAAGTTGAAAGTTGTCGCCTTCACTTGGTAGATGAGTTGGGTCGCGGTTAGTGTTGAATTGATGCCCCTGTCGAGTAAATGCTCGCATCCCGACTTATCGGGGCATCCCGATGAATATTGGGGCCGGCAAGGGAATCAAGCCCCCCCGAGGTTTATCATTGAGGGGTTATAGAAACCTATAAATGAATTGCTTTTCCAGATGCCGCGTGCGCGGCTTCCTGGATGGTCTCGGAGAGGGTGGGGTGTCCGTGGATGTTTTGGGCGATATCATCGATTGTGAGGCCGTTCATCCGGGCCAGGGTCAGTTCCGGGAGGAGCTCGGTTACGAGACAAACAACCAATAGGGCACAAAGAAACGCACAATATCACCACCGTCACCCTCGCGTCCCTTATACCTTGGTTCTTCCAGCGCTGTCCCAAACCAATCCTTATGAGACTAAACATGCCATGCGTATTTAGTCTCATAAGGATTAAGTACGGGGTTTGAGATTGTATATGCCGGCAGCATAATTATTCATGGTTTATTTGTGGTAGATTCAGGGTGAATTGTTGCTGAGCCGGCATCATGGGTGCATTTTTATAAGATTGCCGATAGGACAAGGTTGGGCGTGGATGTTGGGGGCGATATCTTTGTCGATCAGATAATGTCTGAGCTAAAACCTGCAAATCAATCATTCTCCTCCAGCAGGTATCTCGACCTACCCACCCTGTGATTTGAAAATATTTTAATTTGTAATAAAAATAATACTTGACAATTTAAAAAAAATATATAAAATAATTCTTGACCTGAACTGGTTATTTTTCTAAAGTTAATCTACTTGCTTTAGTTGCTCCGTGTTGCAGAAAATTATTTCGGGCTGGCTCAGATAATATTGTCGGCAGGAGGGAAACAATGATTATTTCGAGCAGAACCGGTCAGGTGGTACTTCCTCTCTCTCTCTCTCTCTCTCTCTTGTAACAACTTACATAAAATTCACATCTTTATCCCGGATGGATCGATTGATCCGTCCGGGATCTTTTTTTGCGAAAATTCACCGGAGAGAATCCGTTTAAGGGGTGGGTTCTTTTCCGGGTTTTCATAACCGGGAGAAAAGGATCACGCTTCACGGGTAGCGATTTAAATTTTCCTGAAGGAAAAATTATAAAGAAAGAAAGGATGTGACAGAGGAGGAAGTAAGCAGTCCCGATAGTCATCGGGATCTAAGAGCTTCATCGGACTTAGCTTCACTACGTTCGCTAAGACCGTGAATGTCTAAGATAAAAAGTTATCAGTAATCAGTTGGCCGGCAGAGCCGCCTGAGGGCAGGCGGCTCGCGTTCAGTCAACAAGAGAAAGGAGGAAAAAAGATGAGAAAGGGATTGATAGTGAGTCTGGTCGTGTTCTTTGGTTTTAGTTATGGCCTGTTTTCCCCGGCGGCTGACTTCAACGGGGACGGGACGGGGGACATTGCTATTTTTAGAGAAAGCTCCGGTCTCTGGGCGGTTCGGGGGGTTACCCGGATTTATTTCGGGGGAACCGCGGATAATCCCGTTCCCGGCGATTATGACGGTAACGGGACGGATAGTCCGGCTATCTTCCGGTCCACCAGCGGTCTCTGGGCCGCCCGGGGCGTTACCCGGGTGTATTTTGGAGGCAGCAGTGATGAGGCCAAGCCGGGGGATTATAACGGTGACGGCACTTATGATGTCGGCATCTTCCGGGGAGGGTCCGGTCTCTGGGCGGTCAAGGGAGTTACCC
>CAKZYZ010000138.1 GCA_937885075.1 uncultured bacterium
CGGGACAATAAATGAGATAATACTGGAGTACTGGAGTAATGGAGTGATGGGGGCGCCTTCCCAACACTCCAATACTCCAATATTCCAGAACAGTTGCCCGGAGCAAAGCGACGGGCTATGTTCTAAGGAGCAGAGATTATGGATATTCTAGTGGCCAGTCGTAACCCGGGGAAGGTAGCCGAACTTAAGAAACTGTTGGGGCATCTTGCTGTAAATGTTCTCTCCCTCGATGATTTTGATGGTATCCCCGAGGTGATAGAAGATGGGGATACCTATGAAGCAAATGTGCTCAAGAAAGCTCGGGCTGTCTATGAAGCCACCGGGCAGATTGTTCTGGCCGATGACTCCGGCCTCGAGGTTGACGCACTGCGGGGTCTCCCGGGAGTCCGGTCAGCCCGGTTTGGAGGGGAGGGCCTGACCGACTACGAGAGAAGCATGAAGCTACTGGATGATATTAAGGAAATTCCCGAAGAAGAGCGGGGAGCTACTTTCCAGTGCCGGTTGGCGATCGTGGGGCCCGGGGGGTTAGAGAAGGTGGTATCCGGTTCCTGTCGGGGGAGTATTATTCAGGAGCCCCGGGGCGGGAGTGGATTCGGTTATGACCCCATATTTCTGCCGTCAGAATATAATCATACCTTTGCCGAACTATCCCCCGAGATTAAGAATAGGATCAGCCACCGGGGCCGCGCCCTGGAAAAAGCCGCGCTCTTCCTGGACGGCTATATCTATTCCCAGATGCAGAAGTAGGGAAGTGCCTTAAGTGCCTAAAGTGCGCTAAAGTGCCTTCCTCCGTCGCTAAAGCTATGGCGGATAAAAAAGTTGTTCGCCCCGGTCTCATGTGTATCTATCCAGCACTCATTATCTTTCCTTGTATCCGGATATATTCCTGAGAGTTAGGATTAAAAGTTTCTCCAATATTATTTTTACGGAGTAAAAATAATAAATGATATATATAATCGCATTTTTGATGAACATTACTACCGGGCTGGTGCTTCTCAGCAATCCGTTAGTGGCCCTGGATCGTTTTCACGCTAACGCCCTGATGCTGGGAATTCTGGGATCAGGGCCGGCGATTGTTTACGCTCTGGGATGCGCCGGGGGAGGTTTCTGGACCGATCGGATCGGATTCCGGAAGATGATTATCCTGGCCGGGGTCATTGTTTTTCTCTCTTTCAGCTCTATCTTTCTGGTTGATAGCTTCCGGCATCTCATCTTCCTGACCATGGCGGCGGCTCTGGGGGCTTCCTTTTTCTGGCCGGCGATGATCCGGTGGCTGGGCGAAGAGGGACAGGGTGATCGGCTCCGGATCCGGGTGGGTAATTATAATATCGCACTGATCGGGGGAGTGATGGTGGGGCCGCTGGTCGCTGGGCTGCTTATCTCTACCGATTTTCGCCTGCCGTATCTTATCTCCGCCGGTTTGATAATTGTTATCCTGGTTATTCTCCGGGCCGGAAAAGAGAAGGCTTCCGCCGGGGAGGGGGGAGCCGCTCCAGCCGTATCCTTGGGGGAAGAAGAGGAGAAGTCCGTCCCGGGATTTATCTATATCGGTTGGGCGGCTAATTTCGCGGCCTGGTTTGCGATCGGCGGTTCCCAGGCGCTCTTCCCGAAACTGGCTCAGGACCTGCCGGCGGTAATCGGGGATCAATTTCTGGGTATACTATTTTCCCTGATTGCCGGAGGCGAGATCGCTGTTTTCCTGATTCTCCGGAAGACCTCACGCTGGCATTATAACTATCGGTTTCTTCTCCTCTTTCAACTGCTGGGGATCGGCGGACTGGTCATTTTGGCGCTGAATAGCCATCCCGCGTTGTTTATCCTGGCATTCCTGGGAATCGGCTTCGCGGGGGGGATGACCTACTTCTCCAGCATCTTTTACAGCATTCATAAACAGGACGCCAAGGGGAGAAAGAGCGGATTTCATGAATCATTTCTCGGCCTGGGGGTAGCCCTGGGCCCGATTACGGGCGGTCTGGCTGTAAGTGAATTCGGGTTGCGGGCGCCCTATATCCTAGCGATTGCTGTCTTTGTGGTCAGTATTGTTTTTCAGATATGGATACTGAAAAAATGGAAGGTTGAGGAGAATGACGAAACCCGAATGAGGAATGACGAAAGAATACCAAAACCCGAATGACGAAGGAATGACCCGACGTTAGCCTTCGGGCTTCCGCTTTCATCGATACTTCGGCGGAGAAAAAGGCACCCTGGCAAAACCCGCCCCGCAAAATGACCTTTGGCCAACTCGAGTTTAAAGAAATAAATGATGAAAGAGCGATGGATATTGCTATTTACGTCCCGGTATGATAGGTTTTCAAAACTAAATATTTCAGAATAAAATTTTAATGAAGACAGCATATTTTTGTCAGGAATGCGGCTATAAATCCCTGAAATGGATGGGGAAGTGCCCGGGATGCGGGGGTTGGAACACGCTAGTTGAGGAGACGGTTGGGGTTGAGAAGAAGGGAGCGCGCTCCCATCCCAGATGGGGGAAGAATAAGCCCATCCCGATCACCGAGATCAAGCCCCAGGCTAATATCCGCACAAAAACCGGGATCAAGGAGTTTGATCGGATTCTGGGTGGAGGGATCGTGGCCGGTTCTCTGGTCCTGGTCGGCGGCGAACCGGGGATCGGGAAATCAACTATACTCCTCCAGGTCAGTAACGCGCTCTCCGTCTTTGAGAAGACGGTTCTTTACGTGAGCGGGGAGGAGTCGGTCCAGCAGTCTAAACTGCGGGCGGAGCGACTGGGGGCATCTTCTCCAGGTTTATTCATGGTTTCGGAGACCAACCTGGACCTGATCCTGGAGTATATTAATGAAGTCCAGCCATCGCTGGTCATTATTGATTCGATCCAGACGGTCTTCAATCCGGAGGTGACCTCCGCGCCCGGGAGTATCTCCCAGGTTCGGGAGTGTGCCGCCCGTCTGCTGGTCACGGCGAAATCGTCAGGGTTTGCCATCTTTCTGGTTGGACATGTTACCAAGACCGGGGCGATCGCCGGGCCGCGGGTCCTGGAGCATATGGTGGATACCGTACTCTATTTTGAGGGGGATCGTCATCACTCCTACCGGATCCTGCGGGCGGTAAAGAACCGGTTCGGATCGACCGACGAGATTGGGATCTTCCGGATGACGGAGGGGGGACTGGAGGAGGTTCAGAATCCATCCGAGATCTTCCTCTCCGAGCGTGAAGCCGGTCTGACCGGTTCGGTGATAGTTCCCTGTATGGAGGGGAGGCGTCCTATCCTGGTGGAGGTTCAGGCGCTGGTCTCTCACTCCGGTTTGCCTATCCCCCGACGTCGCGCGACGGGGGTTGATCTCAACCGGGTCTTAATGCTGATGGCGGTTCTGGAGAAGCGAGCCGGGATAAGGGTCTCGGATAAGGATGTATTTATCAATATGGTGGGAGGGGTTAAGGTGGTGGAGCCGGGTGTTGACCTGGGGATTGTTCTGGCGGCAGCTTCGAACGTAAAGAATCGGCCGATCAGTCCTGAGACGGTGGTCGTCGGGGAGGTGGGGCTGGGCGGCGAGGTTCGCGCGGTCCGCCAGATCGAACAGAGGCTGAAGGAAGCCGCCAAGCTTGGTTTTGAACGGGCGATAATTCCCAGAAGTAACGCGGAGAAAATTAAAGGGATCAAGGGACTGAAGATTATCGGGGTGCGGAAGATTCGGGAGGCGATAAATCTTGTTGAAGGATAGCACACAGATTTACACGGATAGGAACACAGATGCACACAGATCGCTTGGGAGATGGGAGCGTGGAGTGGAGTCTGAAAACAACTTTATTAAACTAATAAAGAATATCGAAAGAGGAAAAAGATTGAACGTTGAACGATACAGATAAAGACTGAACATCCAACGTCGAACTTCCAACATCGAACGTCGAACGTCGCCTGGCCGGAGGGCACGACATAACACCCGCAGACATGTTGTAAGGTTACATATCAAACTTATTAAAGAATGAACTTCGAACATCAAAAGAGGCCAAAAGCGGGGGTTGTTATTGTCGCGGGGGGAGCAGGAAAACGTATGGAAGGGGTCGATAAGCTCTTTCTATCTTTTGACGGCAAGCCTCTGCTGGCGCTGACACTGGAGGCGTTCCAGAGGCATCCGGGGATCGACGCGATTGTTCTGGTGGCGAGCGGCGCGGGAAGGGAGAGGTTTGAGGAGGAGATCCGGGATAGATTTGAACTGTCTAAATTGGCGGCAGTGGTTGAGGGCGGAAAAGAGCGGCAGGACTCGGTTTATAATGGTCTGCTGGGATTTTCGGATCCACCCGGGGTGGTACTGATCCATGATGGGGACCGACCATTCATTGAGCAAGAGGTTATCTCGGCTGTTCTGACCGGTGCCGGAGAAGGCGGGGCGATTGCCGCGGTTCCAGCCCGGGATACGTTGAAGTGGGTGGATAGAGAAGAATGTATTGTCAAAACCCTTGATAGAGAAGTAATCTGGCAGGCTCAGACACCGCAGGGATTTCCTTTTCGACTTATCCTGGCCGCGCATGAGAAGGCCCGGGAAGAAGGATGGGAAGTGACCGATGATGGTTCGATGATGGAACAGATGGGGGAGCGGATCAGGGTGGTGAAAGGGAGCTATGATAATATTAAGATTACTACGCCGGAGGATGTAGTTGTGGCTGAAGCGATTTTTAGGGAATGGGGAAGATAAAGGACTGAACATCGAACCCCGAACGTCCAACTTCGAACGTCGAACATCGCATTGGTGACCCGGGAAGCCCAATAAACCATAAATTACTTTAGGCACTTCTCCGCCGAAGGCGGATCAGCCTCTGGCTGAAAACTTAAGGCATCTGGCTTGAGCGGGATTCTGAGGCCAGAAAAGCCGGGTGAAAGCGAATAACTTTAGGCACTTTAGCGCACTTAAGGCACTTAGTATGAAGGTTGGAATTGGATATGATATTCATCGGCTGCTTGAAGGGCGGAAGCTGATCCTGGGGGGGGTGGAGATTGACTATCCCCTGGGATTGCTCGGTCATTCAGATGCCGATGTTCTGATTCACTCGATCTGCGACGGACTGCTGGGCGCGGCGGGGTTGGGGGATATTGGCCGTCATTTCCCGGATACTGATGAGCGCTACCGGGGTATTTCCAGCGCGGTACTCTTGCAAGAGGTGGCTGTAAAGGTAAGCGAGGCTGGTTTTTCTATCGGGAATATTGACGCGACCGTGATTCTTGAGCTACCGAAGCTTGCGTCTGTTATTCCTCAGATGGAGGAGGAATTGGCTGCCCTGCTGGGGATAGGAAGAGACCGGATAAATATTAAGGCAACTACTAATGAAGGACTGGACTCGATAGGGAGAGGGGAAGCGATAGCGGCGTGGGTGGTGGTGGGGCTTTCTGGAAGAGAAAAAGAGTGAACATCCCACGTCGAACGCCGAACTTCGAACGCCGAAAGAAAAGATAAAAACTCAACCAGCCTTCGCCAAGGCTATGGCGGGCAAGGCGCTCAACATTCAACCAGCCTTCGCCAAGGCTATGGCGGGCAAGGCGCTCAACATTCAACGTTCAATGACAAGACAGGACGATTAAAACCAAAAAAGCATTGAGACAGAACGATTGCAGACAGGACTATTAAAAAGCAAAAAGAAATAAAGGCCAAGGCGAGGCTAATAGTCATGTCTGCAATGGTCCTGTCACAAAAGGGGGTGAGGTAGGGGGCAATAGTCCTGCCTGTAATGGTCCTGCCATAAAAGGGGGAGAGGTAGGGGGAGCTCTTGCGAATTTTGCGCATTTTTGCGGCTATAATAGTTAAGCGGTAACTGCGAACTTTGAGTCTTGAGAAATGAATAAACTACACGTATACAATACTAAAACCCGGTCAAAAGAACTATTCGAACCTCTGGTTCCAGGGAAAGTTGGGATCTATGTCTGCGGGATCACGGCCTATGATTACTGCCATCTCGGCCATGCCCGCTGTTATGTCGCCTTTGATGTGATCTGCCGGTACCTGAGATATCTCGGATATGAAGTTACTCATATTCAGAATATAACCGACCTGGATGATAAGCTCATAGCCCGGGCACGGGAGAAAGATGGGGATGGCAGTATTAAGGAGAAAGTCGCCGATATCGCCCGGAAATTTTCTGAGGCCTACTCTGAGGATATGAAGAAGCTGAATGTTATACCGGCGGATTTATATCCGACAGCGACCGGGAATATTCTGGAGATGCAGGAAATTATTTCCGGTCTGATCAAGAAGGGAATCGCTTATGAGCGGGATGGAGATGTCTATTTCGAGGTTGCCGCTTTTCCCGGTTACGGATCTCTCTCGGGAAAAAATCCGGATGATCTCCGGGCCGGCGCGAGAGTGGCGATCGATAAGAAGAAAAAGAGCCCGCTGGACTTCGCGCTCTGGAAGGCTTCAGCCCCGGAAGATCCCACCTGGGAAAGCCCCTGGGGTCCGGGTCGGCCGGGCTGGCATATTGAATGCAGCGCCATGAGCATGAAACTCCTCGGTCCCACCTTCGATATTCACGGCGGGGGACAGGATCTGATCTTCCCCCACCACGAGAATGAGCGGGCCCAGTCTGAGGCCTACACCGGCAAACCGTTTGTCCGCTACTGGCTCCATAATGGGTTTGTCACCATCAACCAGGAGAAGATGTCGAAATCCCTGGGGAATGTTTTTAATCTCCGGGATATCTATAAGGTCTTTGCCCCCCGGGTAGTGCGATTTTTCCTTCTCAGTCAGCATTACCGGAGCCCGGTTGACTACAGCGAAGAGGCGCTGGAAGAGGCGAAACGGGCCCTCTTTCGATTGGATAACTGCTATGGAATAATTATGGATACTGCCGGTGATTTTTCATCCGTTCTGCCGGATGAAGAAACCATGGAAGAGTTTCGGCAGGTCATGAACGATGATTTTAATACCGCCGCCGCTCTGGCAATTGTTTATTCAATTGCTGAGGAGTTTTATAAAAAACATCGCAAGCCGAAATTTCTGGAAGAGCTTAAGTCGAAATTGGCCGCATTGAAAGAGATCTGCTCGATACTGGGGGTTGAGCTGATCAATCCGATCCATGAACTGGTCGAACAATTGGAAGACCTTTCAGATTATTCCGGAGTAGCCGATCAGATAATCCTGGGAGAAAGGTTGACCGAAAGTATATTGCAGACTCTGGGGAATTGCCGGGAGATGGCCCGGAAGAATAAAGATTGGGCCCTGGCGGACCGAATCCGGGATTATCTGAAAGATAGAGATATAACCATTATGGACCGACCGGAAAGATCCTCCGTCCTGGTTTATTACCCGGAACAGATTGGGGGATAGGGAATGGGGAGTTGAAAGGCTGAACATCGAACATCGAACTTCGAACGTTGAACGACGCATTGGCGGGTGGAGGCTTAAGGGCTGAATGTTCAACGCTCAACCAGCCTTCGCCAAGGCTATGGCGGGCAAGGCGCTCAACCCGCCTTCGCCAAGGCTATGGCGGGTAAGGCGCTCAACTTTCAACGACGCATTGGCAGGGAGTGGCTTAAAAGCTGAACTTTGAACGCCGAACATCGAATGTCGAAAAGGAGCCCCGAAGGGGCGGTAGTCAGTAGCTAAGGGCGTAAGCCCTGGTTCAACCTGGTTCAACGACCGAAGGGAGTTAAATTATGAAGGGAACATTTATTACGTTTGAGGGGGGAGAAGGGAGTGGGAAAAGTTCACAGGCTCGGTTGTTGGCGGAGTATCTGAAAGAGAAGGGTTATGATGTTGAAGTTACCCGGGAACCGGGCGGAACCGGAATCGGCGACGCGATCCGGGCTATCCTGCTCAATCCGGAACTCTCGGAGATGGGTAATGTAGCGGAGCTGCTTCTGCTGGGCGCCAGCCGCGCGCAGAATGTACACGAGAGAATCGAGCCTGCTCTGGCCCGGGGGGCGGTAATTGTCTGTGACCGTTTTATCGACAGTACTCTGGCTTATCAGGGATACGGTCGGGATTTCGATCTGGGGTTATTGAAGTCACTCAACAGCCTGGCTACCGGAGGAGTGACCCCTGATCTGACAATTCTTCTTGATCTGCCTCCGGAGGTTGGACTGGAGCGTTCAAAAGCTCTGGATAAGGCTGAAGCAAAACAGGGGGAAGGAGATCGTTTCGAGCAGGAGGATATCGAGTTTCATAGACGGTTGAGAAAAGGGTTCCTGGAGTTGGCCGACGCCGAGCCGGATAGATTCAGAAAGATCGCGGTTCAGCAGGATATGGAGGAGACGCATAAGATGGTGGTGGAGATTGTGGAGGGGTTTTTGGAAGGGAGGTAAAGAGCAGGGTATCAGGAGATCAGGGGATCAGGTCGCCGAGCGTAGGCCACCGTTAACTGTCTCAGATACAGATAAAGACTGAAGGTTGAACGAAGGGAAAAGCAAGGAGAAGCAGGGAGGAGGTGGGAGTAGCGGGGGCTTAAAAGTTGAACGTTTGCTTGAATCCCGATTATTTCGGGGCAACGCTCAACCAGCCTCCGCCAAGGCTATGGCGGGTAGGGCGCTCAACTTTCAATGACATGTAAAAATGGCCGAGCTGAGGCGAAAATAACTGAACATTCAACGCTCAACATTCAACGCTCAACTTTCAACGAAAAGTGCCCAAGCCGAGGCGAAACAATTAGTGTAATTCGTGTAATTAGTGGACTGCAAAGCCGCCGAACCGTGGCGATAACTTTAGGCACTTCTAACTTTAGCTCACTTTTAACTTTTTATCATGCTCTGGGATAAAATAAGGGGACAGACAGGGGCGGTAAATTACCTCCGCCAGTCGATTCGGAAAGAGAAGGTGGTCAGCGGCTACCTCTTTCAGGGGCCTTCAGGGGTGGGCAAGAAGCTGGCGGCGTCAACATTTGCCGGAGCGCTTAACTGCCGGGTGGCGCCGGGAGAAGGATGCGGTTCGTGCCCGGATTGTGAGCAGATCATAAAAGGTTCTCATCCTGATGTCCATTATCTCACGCCGATGAGCAAATCTCGGCAGATCTTGAAAGAAGAGATTGATGAGATGCAGAGAATAGTCTTTCTTGGAAGCTATAGTGACAACTGGAAGGTATTTATTATCGAAGACGCGGACCGGATAAATATAAAAGCCCAGAACGCGTTCTTAAAGACTCTGGAAGAACCGCCCGAGAAGACTATTTTGATTTTGATTACTGATCAACCGGGACAGCTTCTCCCTACGATCCGCAGTCGCTGTCAGAAGGTGATCTTCGGCTCCTGGTCGCATGAGCTGATGGAGTCATTCCTGATGGAGAAAATAGTGATCTCAAAAACGGAGAGTCATGTCCTGCATAGTATCTCCCGGGGCTGTCCGGGCAGGGCGTTACAGTTATCACAGGAAGGGATTCTCAATGATAGAAAGACTCTCTTTGGTCCATTGCTGGATGATGGCGGCTCTTCCGCGAGAGAGTTGTCCGCGCAGATAAAGGTATGGCTTGATTATATATCTTCCCGGAGTAAGGCTCTGAGCGCGGATCTGGAGAAAGAACGGGTGCAGTGGCGTGAGGCACTTGCGCCTCCGCAGAGAAAAAAGCTGGAGGCCCGCGATGAATCTCGAGTCGTAGCCGAAGAGCGAGCTGAGCTGGAGATGATTTTTGAATTGATCTTGAGCTGGATCCGTGATTTGTTTATCTGCCGCGAGACGGGAGGGGATAATTATATAATCAACCGGGATATGTCGGATGAAATTTTCGCCGCTTCCCGATCGCGTAGTCAGGCTCAGTTGTGCCGGATGATGGAATGGGTGGAGAAGAGCAGGCAGTTAGCGGAAAAAACTTCCGCCCGGTCCACCCGTCAATTGATCTTTGAAAATATGCTGCTTCAACTGGGGTACTGGAATCTTATTTTTCCTGCGGAAAAATAAGAGTTTGCAAGCATTGTGATAACATTGTAGATAAATCCATTATTTAATACATAAATTAGCCACAAAGCCACAAAGACACTAAGAAATAATCAGCAAATAAGAAAAACGTAGTTGTTATGTCTTTAAATCTTTTCTTTGTGTCTTGGTTCCTTAGTGGCAAAAAGTTGCGAAGATAATTTCTATGAAAAAAATAGTTCAGATAAAACGAAGAGAATACGGTAAGGATCAGTACTATCGACCGGGAGAGATTCAACTCGAGGTAGGGAATTACTGTATTATCGAGGTGGAACGGGGGATAGATTACGGGAAAGTGATGTCATTACGCGGACCGCGAAAACCTGAGGAACAGAAGAAAACATCCAAGAAAGTTGTCCGGGTTATGACGGAGGAAGACCATAAGCAAGTCGCGTCGAACCGGGAGGAAGCAATAAAAGCATTTGATTCCTGTCATAAGAAGGTGCTGGAGAAGGGAATCCCGATGAAGTTGGTCGCCGCCGAGTATTCTTTTGATAAGAGCCGGCTCCTCTTCTATTTTACGGCGGAAGGAAGAATCGATTTTCGGGAATTGGTCAAGGAACTGGCTGCTATCTTTAAGACCCGGATTGAACTTCGGCAGATCGGGGTACGGGATGAAGCGAGGATCAGGGGAGGGCTCGGTCCCTGCGGGCTTAAACTCTGCTGTGCTTCGTTTATCCGCAAGTTTGAGCCGGTCAATATCAGAATGGCTAAGAACCAGCGCCAACCCCTGGATCCGGATAAGATATCAGGGGTTTGTGGTCGGCTATTCTGTTGCCTGAAGTATGAAGATGACTTCTATCGTGCTGCCGGTCGGAGGTTTCCTAAAGACGGTTGCGAAGTGATGACACCCCGGGGAAATGGGAAGGTAATAGATCTTAACTATCTCAAGGAGATGATCCTGGTGGAATTTGACGATGACGTTAAACAGGAGTTTCATTTAAGCGAGATTAAAGCGAGGAAGTAATCTGTAAGCAGTGAGCGGTGATCAGTATGCGGTGATCAGTAAGTGGTAATCGGTGATCAGTAAATGGTGATCGGTGATCAGTGATCGGTGATCAGTGAGCGGTAAGCAGTGAGCGAGCCCTGTAGCCGCGGTCGTTGACCGCGGATTGGGGAATGGGAGGCGGAATTTCCAATCTCCAACAAGGAATATCCAATGAAGAAGGCAGAAAGAGCTATGGGACGGACTGTGATAAGATACTATTAACACAAAAAGAAATTTAGACAGGACAATTACAGGCAGGACTATTAAAGAAAAAGAAATAAAGGCCGAAGCGAGGCTAATAGTCTTGTCTGTAATGGTCCTGTCATAAAAAGGGGGGGAGGTAGGGGGGCGGAGAGATTTTAACAATCAAAAAGTGACAACTTTAAATCAGGACTCGACACGGATGACAGAAAACAGAGGACGGATGACAGAGGACTGATTATTAGTATATGAAGAAGAAATATTACATCACGACCCCCATTTACTACGTTAACGACCGGCCGCATATCGGGCATTCTTATACTACTGTCGCGGCTGATGTGCTGGCTCGATATCAGCGTTCCATCGGGCGGGACGTCTACTTCCTGACCGGGACCGATGAACACGGTATTAAGATCTGTAATGCCGCCGCGGAATGCGGTATGACCCCCGGCGAGCTGGCGGATGAGGTGGTTGTTCACTTCCGGAAGCTATGGAAAAGATTAGATATCCGGTATGACGATTTTATTAGAACCAGTCAGGATCGTCACCGGAGACGGGTGCAGATACTGGTCGAGCGTCTGGTTGAACAAGAGGAGATCTACCTGGGAAAATATGATGGATGGTATGATGAGAGCGAAGAAGGCTATGTTACCGAGAATACCGCCCGGGAGAACGATTATAAAAGTCAGATCAGCGGTCGACCTCTGGTCCGGCATTCCGAAGAGGGTTATTTCTTTCGTCTGGGCCGATGGGTTCCGCGGTTGATCGAGTATATAGAAAACCATCCGGATTTTATCCTGCCGATCTCCCGGCGGAACGAAGTCATAAGCAAGCTGAAGTTGGGGGTGGAGGATCTCTGTATCTCCCGGGAAGCGGAAAAACTGATGAATTGGGGGATACCCATGCCGAATGATCCCCGGCATAGCGTATATGTCTGGATCGACGCGCTCTCGAATTATATCACCGCCCTGGGATATCCGCCTCTCGATGATGGGGAGAAGGATTGTTTCGACAGATATTGGCCGGTGGATGTTCATCTGATCGGGAAAGATATTCTCTGGTTCCACGCTGTCTATTGGCCCTGCCTGCTGCTGGCACTGGAGTTGCCGCTGCCGATTACGATCTTTGCCCATGGCTGGTGGATGAACATGGGGAAGAAAATGTCCAAATCTCTGGGGAATTTTATCTCAAATGAGTATATAGAAGAGATATGTGATGAATTTTCAGTGGATTATTATAGGTACTTCCTGCTCAGATCCGTCAAGTTTGGAGATGATGGGAATTTTTCCGGGGAGCGGCTGATTGAAACATATAATACTGAACTGGCTAACGGCATAGGTAATCTATTGAGCCGGACAGTTAAGATGATAGAGAAATACCGTTCCGGGATTATAGATCCTCCCCGGGTTGATGGCGTTGGCCCGGAAGAGAGAGAAGTAATATCCTGCGCCAATCAATTGTTGCCAGGCAATCAGCTGACCAGTAAGAAACAGGATTGTCACCAGCCCGGAAAACGTTAGCCAGCCTCGAACGCTGCCGGATTTCCCGGACCTGGCTGCGTTGTTCGCAAGCTGCATCAGCACACTGGCAGCGGCCAGGGTTGCTGTGTTAAACCAGAGCAGACTCGGCTCGGAGAGCGCCTGCCAGTCTGGCAATTTCATCCGCATGAAATAGGCAACAACAAACAATGAGAAGAAGACTGTCAATACCGCCAGAAACATTCGCAAGCCGATACGAGCCGATAATATTTCAACGGCAGCTGCCCCGTCCTCGTTTGGAAGCTGCTCATCAAGCCCTGGTTCAAGCCAGGGTTTAACTGTTAATTTTCTGAATATATTCATGCCGAATCGCTGTCAGCATCCGGGTGATCGGGATCGAAACCCCTGGTATCTTCACTTGGCGGTACATTTTGCGGAATGTAGTCTTCTCTGGCGCCGGGTACACTGTAGTCAT
>CAKZYZ010000139.1 GCA_937885075.1 uncultured bacterium
TTTTTTTTTTTCAAGCAGAAGACGGCATACGAGATATATCAGTGTGACTGGAGTTCAGACGTGTGCTCTTCCGATCTCGATGAGAGCAGTAGCTTATGCCTGAGAAGACGAGCGGGGAATCAGAATCAAGCGCATAAAAAGAAAAGAGAGAAGAACAAGAAGCTATATCGGGGAGTCAATCAGGTCTATCTATTGGCCCTTTGTATGGGTTTTATTTAGGGCACTTCTCAGGCTATTTTCGTGCTCATCTGTCAATAATCAAGGTTTTACCCCGTTTTTTTTGGCGAATTATAAAAGAGAGAGCTGCTGGATTTAAATATTTGTTGAGGGTATAAACATCGAATCATATATACATAATATCTCCATACCTTAATTAAACCACTAATTTATTGCAATATTTCATCTATTTTATTGCAAACATTAGACAGTTATGCTACATTCCTTAACTAAATCCTTAATCTATGGCTAAAAAATATATGGCAACATTTCCTTCAATTTATAAAAAATTCCTCTCTCAAAAGGTTTTTACTGTCGAAGAGGTTAAGGCGGCTTTTCCAAAGAGTACACCATCCTCCCTATACGTGCGGATCAGTAATTTAATTAAGCGAGGCTATCTCGGGAAAATAAAAAGAGGCGTTTATTATGCTATCCCGCCCGACGCTGATCCCGGCAGTTACTCCCCTGATGCTCTTCTTGTCGCAAGCAAACTCACTTCGGATTCGAAGTTAATCTATAGCGGAGCTATCCTCGCCCGAAAGCTTTACCACAACTTCCCCCATGTGATCAGGTTCACCGGCGCGAAGAGAGTGAGGGAATTTTCATGGGGTGAATTCAAGCTCAAGTTTCATCAAATTCCGGCTTCTGATCTTGGATTCGAGCGGATAACCATTTTTGACGTCCCGGTAATGGTCGCCCGGAAAGAGCGCATTATTATCGACGGTCTTTTCCGCCCCAAATTTGTGGGGGGATTCGAAGAATACCTGCGGATTGTGGATAAGATAGAAACTATCGATCCTGAGGAAGTGGTGGAATTTGTTTTCGCATACGGCCGGGCGGGCCTGGTGCAAAAGGTCGGTTTGATTTTAGAGATCAATCGCGATAAATGGAATGTCAGCGAAAAGCTCTTAAAAATACTCGCCCGGCAAAAGTCCTCTTATCCAATACCTCTTGATGTTTCCAGCAAAAGTCGTCGATTGGTGCCAAGATGGAATCTGTGGGTTAGCGGCCGATTATTAGAAAGGATAAAACAATGATTGTCCCTCGAAAAGAAATAGAAGATATCGCTGCCGGTCCGGAAGGATATTCCCGGATAAAAGTGGAGCAGGTTTGCGGCATGCTCAGAATTCTCAAGAGGATACAGGAAGAAGACGAGCTTCGAGATCGGCTGGCGCTGAAGGGCGGCACGGCGATAAATTTCTTTCTCCTCGATAGAATTGCTCGTTTATCCGTTGATCTGGATTTAGATTATATAGCTCCTCGTGAGACTTTGAAAGAAGCAATGAGAGCGGCAGGAGAGCATGAGAGGTTATTTAAGAAGATAGCCGCGGATTTGGAGATGAGGATTGTTAAATATATCCCTCCCAGAGAGAAAAACAGAGTGGCTACGACCAGGTTTGCATTTGATTCATCCGATTCGGGAGAGATAACCGTAGAATGCGATATTTCCTACTATCAACGCCAGACTATCTTCGGCGAAAAAACAGTTCCCTTTATCGGTTTTGGCGAAGGGGTTGATTATTTCACTGATTTGGAGGCGCTAATTGTTAATCCGGCGGATGTCTGGGGAAGTAAAATAGTCGCTTTGGTATGGATGAATGAGAGCGATATATTTCCCAGTGAACATGTAGCGGAAAAAGACGTCCGTTATCGGCACCTCTTTGATGTCTGGCAACTAGCCAAATTAATAGAACAAAAGATAATATCCCCGGTTGATATCGCGAGAATTAAAACCGCTTTCACGGTATGGGGGCCACCACGTGATTTTCTTTTTCCTGATCGATTGGGCGAAGTGATCAATCAGATCGAATTTGAAAAGAATATTGAAACCAATCTCTATGATTTTCTTCCGGTTTCTTTACGTAAGCTGAAATTTGGAGACATGAAAAGGAAAGTTCGCAGAAATATCCTCACTCGTATGTACCGGCGCAACGAAAGGGAAGATGAATATGTGTGTGAGTTTGTTGATGGGGAATACATCCCCGAGCTGATATTCGGTGAAACCGATTATTATCTGCTAACCAGGATGAAGGATTGTTATTATTTACATGAGACCGCGCGGGAACTTTCAAAAAGAAAAGAAGAAATTATAATCAATAAAACGTAGCGCAACTTTTAAAATAAATGTTGGCCTTGGTTCAAAACTAACCCGATTTATAAATCGGGTTAAAGGAGAAATTAATGCTGGTTCAGGAACTTAGAAGCAAGATCGACAAACTCCGGGATTTATTTTGGTCGGGGGGGATTGCTAATCCTATGGCTGTTATTGAGCAGGTCTCCTATCTGATTTTTATGAAGCGGCTGGAGGATATGGATATTGTTCACCAGCATGGCGCCGAGCGGCGGAAGGAGAGATACAGGAGATCTACTACCAGTGCCAGGATTGTGGGCATGAGTGGAAGTGATCTTTCTCCAGCATAAAGTCAAAAGTCAAGTCTGACCCCAATTTTTTTTTGGATGACCCATTCTTTTGGGTTTCGTCATTCGTCATTTAAAATCCTTTTCTTCTTCCCCCGTACGTGTGTATAATCTCCTCCCGGAAAGCGTATGCTGAGTATTAGTGTAATCGGGCTGGGGAGGGTGTTGTCTGCCAATAGTCGATCTTGCCCACCGGAGGGGTTTAGCTCTGGTTCTTCCTGGTGACTGCTTTAAGCAAATGACGTGAAAAATAACGCCGATCAAATCCGTGAACCGATTAAAAGCTGGCCGGAGTATGAACGGCCTCGGGAGATACTCCTGGAGAAAGGGCCGGATCATCTCTCCGATGCCGGTTTAATCGCCATTCTCCTCCGTACGGGGACCGCCAGGAAAGACGCGGTCCAGCTTGCCCGGGAGTTGTTGGATCGATTTGGCGGCCTGAGTGAACTTCTCCGTGCTCCTAAAAAGGAGCTGGAAGAGATCAAGGGTATGGGGCCGGCCAAGATCTCCCAACTGATGGCGGCTCTCGAGATTATCAAGCGGCAACTGCGCGATAGACTGGAAAAGAGCGATATTCTGACTTTTGAGAATCCGCGGATTGTTTTTGATTATCTTCAAAGCTCGATGGGAGCGCATAAAAAGGAAGTCTTCAAGGTGCTCTATCTCAATGCCGGCAACCGGTTGATCGATGATGAAGATCTCTTCCAGGGGACTCTTAACGAATCGGCCGTCTATCCCCGGGAAGTTGCCAGACGGGCCTTGGAAAAAAATGCTTATTCGATCATCATCGCCCATAATCATCCTTCCGGACTCTTGCAAGCTACCGACCGGGATATCAGCATCACCAGGAAATTGCTTAAGGCGCTCAAGACAGTCGATATAAAAGTGCTCGATCATGTTATTGTAGCCGGGAGTCAATGCCTGAGTATGCGCCTGGAAAAATTGGTGGAATTTTAGCCTGAGTTTATTATGAATGAAGCGGAAGTTAGAAAACAATTGGACCGGATGCTTGGTAAGCGGGATTGGAATGTTGATAATCCCGCCGAAGTCAGTATCGAATTCGAGATGGAGAGAAAGTGGGGGAATATCTCCGGCCCCACCGTGGAGTTATATCCAACTAAAGAATTCGCTGATTATCTTCTATATGGGCGAGACCGGAGACCGTTGGCGCTGATCGAAGCCAAACGGACCAGCAAAAGTCCCCGGTCCGGACAGACCCAGGCCGCCGGTTACGCGGACAATATCAAAGCTGAATATGGTATCGATCCCTTCATCTTCCTATCCAATGGAGAGGATATCTGGTTCTGGGATCGCCTCCGTTATCCTCCTCGGATAGTCAGGGGATTTTTTGAGCGGGATGATCTGGAACGTCTCGCCTATCAGCGTCACTCCCGGCGTCCGCTCTCGGCAATCCGGATCAATCACGATATTGCCGATCGGGATTATCAGGCTGAGGCGATCAAGCGGATCTGCGGCGGATTGGAGGAGGGATTCCGGAAGTTCCTCCTGGTCATGGCAACGGGGACCGGTAAGACCAGGACCGCCATGGCTCTGATCGACGTTCTGATCCGTTCCCGTTGGATCAATACGGTTCTCTTTCTGACCGACCGGAAGATGCTCCGGGATCAATCCTACGGGAAGAGGGGTTTTCAGGGGTTCTTCACCGAAGCCTGCGGAAAGGTCAAATCGGGCAACTTTGATAAGACCAAGCGTCTCTACTCGGCTACGATCCAGACCATGATGGAATGTTACCGCGATATCTCCCCCGGTTTCTTCGATCTGGTCATCTCCGATGAATGCCATCGCTCGATCTATAACAAATGGAAAGATGTTCTGACCTACTTTGACGCTATTCAGATCGGATTGACCGCTACCCCCTCTGATTGGATGGATCGGGATACCTTCCGTTTCTTCGACTGTCACGATGGAGCGCCGACATTCAACTACGACTACCGGACCGCCGTCGATGAAAAATGGCTGGTTCCATTCATCCCCTATCATGCCAAGACCTCATTTCAGATTAAAGGGATCCGGGAGGATGAGATCCCGCCCGCGGTAAAGAAGAAGTTGGTCGAAGAAGGCCGAACCCTCGATGAACTCAACTTCGAAGGAACCGAATTCGAGAGGCGATTCACCAATACCGGGACCCATGAAGCCATGGTCCGGGAGTTTATGGAGGTCTGCCTGAAAGATGAGTCCGGGGTCTTGCCGGGGAAGACCATCATATTCGCCATGACCAAGAATCACGCCTACCGCCTCCAGGAGACCTTCGACCGGCTCTACCCGAGCTATAAAGGCCGTCTGGCGGAAGTCATCACCTGCGATGACTCCCGGGCGGATACCTTTCTTCCCCGTTTTGAAAATAACCGGTTCCCGCTGGTAGCGATATCGGTCGATATGCTTGATACCGGGGTCGATATCCGGGAAGTCGTCAACCTTGTCTTCGCCAAGCCGATCTTCAGCAAGATCAAGTTCTGGCAGATGATCGGCCGGGGGACCAGAACACTTGAATCAACCGATATAAAGGACTGGTGCCGGGATAAGAAGAATTTCCTGGTGATCGACCACTGGAATAATTTCGAGTACTTCAAGATGAAGCCGGAAGGCGTTGCCCCTAAACCGGAGGAGTCTCTGCCCACCCGTGTCTTTAAAATCCGTCTGAACAAACTCCGCTACTTCTTAAAGGAAGAGGATTCCGAGGGGCTGAAGATAGTAAAACAGGAACTGATAGACTCGATCGATGCTCTTCCCCGTGATTCCGTTACAGTAAGAGAGAGCCGCCACCTTCTCGACCGTGTCCTTTCCGATCTCTTCTGGGAGAATATCGATACCGATTTCCTGATCAAGGAAATAGCTCCCTTATTACGATATACCGATCATGTCAATTATCTGGAATACTCCTTCCTTCTGAAATGCGAAAAGCTGGAACTTGCTATCCTGACCGCCGATAAGGAACGGCAGTTGGTTCTAAAGGACTCCATCAAAGAGGATCTCAAGCTGCTGCCGATGACACTCCGGGTTGTAAAAGTCCATGAGGATGCTGTCTATCGCGCCTCCTCCGATGCCTTCTGGGATACCATTAATCGGCAGTCCGTCGGGTTTATGAAACGGGAGTTGGTCCCGATCATGCGCTATCGCCGGAAGGCGGAACGGAGATTGGTGGAACTCGATCTTGATGACGCGATCATCGAGCGTCACTGGATTGAGTTTGGACCGGGTGGGGAAGGGGAGTATGTCCATATATATAAAGAGAAAGTGGAGAGACGGATTAACGAGTTGGCGGAGAAGGACCCGACCATCATCAAGCTCAAGAAAGATGAGCCGATCAGCGTTGAGGATATCGGGAGATTGGAAGAGACACTGAACAGTCCGGAACTCTACATCAACGAGGAGAATCTCAGGGACGCCTATCGTCAGCCGGAGGGGACCTTCACTCAGTTTATCAAGATGATCCTGGGGACCTTCGAGTTCCCCACCGCCGAGGAAAAGATTGCTGAATCCTTCGATGCCTTCATCGTCCGGAAGAACTATTTTAACGCCGATCAGACCAGATTTCTCCGGGTCGTAAAGAGCGTCTTTCTGGAGAAAGCCCGCCGCCGGGAAGCCCTCGCCCTGGCCGATCTCTACGAAGCGCCTTTCGATGCTTTCGGTGAGGAAGCCGCCGACCGGCTCTTCCAGAAAGAAGAATTGGAAGAGATCGTCAAATTTTTCAATCAGCTTCCCGTTGTCTGATCTGTCCGAGTTATTGCGATCGATATCTTTCCGACTACTGGTTTCCCGCGCCTGCACGGAGATATCTATTTCCAGAAATACAGTAAAAAAATGGGAATAAAATTGGGTTTATTACGACTATTAAGATAAGAGCTTCTTTCTAATAGCTATCTTAATCGAGCATATTCAAGGTAATGGATGATGAAACAATACCGAACCGTTTAATAAATGTCTCAAAAAGAGGAAAAATGTCTCAAAAGGTGTCCCAAATACAAATGTCTCAAAAAAGATGAAAATGTCCCAAATTATGGCTCATAAGGTTCCAAAGACTACAACTACAATTAGATAAAATGGTCCGTGACAAAGGGCGATAATATATATACTTGTTGTAGTCAAGGTGGCTACTGTAAGTATTCGGATTATGGGTAAGCAACTCGACAGCAAAATCTGAATGAGCCAAAAACGAACCAAGTGAGTCAAAAATGAGTCAAAAATTCCAGGATGAGTAAAAATAAATAGATCGGGTTAAACGGCTCATAAAGGGCTCAAAGGGCTCAACTTCATGCAAGGCTCTTTTCGAATGTGCCAAATAGGCCAAAAAAGGGTGTTTGTAGTTTGGTATTTAAAATTCCATCTTTCCTAAACTCACTCTCCTCCTTTCATGTAGAGAGGGCCGGGATGAATGGTTGACAAATCATCACTCAAATACAACAATATTGATGTTGCATTATTATGGAATTTAAAATAGTATTTTATGAGTCTGAAAACGGTCGGAACCCTGTTCAGAAGTTTTTAGATAAGCTCAAAGAATCCGATCCGGATGATTTCGCGATTATTATGGCGGGTCTTGCCAAAATAAAAAATCGTGCTTATCACCGGTCGCCATTGTCAAAGCCGATAGGTGATGGTCTTTTCGAATTGAGGCATATTGGCAAATTGAATACCCGGGTGCTTTATTTTTTTAGTGGAGGACAAAGGATCATCTTGGTTCATGGTATTCGCAGTAAAGCCCGGGAGATTCCGAAGCGGGATCGGGCAGTATCCCGGAGAAGAAAAAGTGATTGGATAGCGAGGTATTCGAT
>CAKZYZ010000140.1 GCA_937885075.1 uncultured bacterium
TGACTTAAGATAAAGGCTCGCTTGTAATTCGACTGTAATTGGACTTGCAATAGAAAGCTCCACCGCATAGTATTAACTCTTAGAACAAAGAGGATATGATGAGATGGAACTCGTCACTCACAAGATATAACATCTCCACCAATATTGAGTATTGTCTTTTTCTCACCTCCAATCACATTCCCGTCAATACTGCCGGATCAAAGACAATCGTCTGTTAAAATTGCTACCGATGCCGAGGCATGTCTGTTGAATTGTTCAATTTAGGTTTGAATCTATCAGATACTATGTTATATTCTCATTCAGCGTGTAAATAGCATTATAGAATAAAAAATATTGAGGTAAGAAAAATGCCAACCGTGAATATAAATCTCAAGGTTAATGATATCTCTAATATTATTGGACAGCTTGGCCTCCAGGAAAAAATAAAGTTGATCCAAAAGCTTGAGGAGGAAACATGGTCCAGACGGTTTAGTCAACTTCTGGAAAAAATCAGGAGTCGGGTAAAGGATTCTCCTATAAGTGACCAGGAAATAATTTATGAGGTTGAACAGACCAGAAAACAACTATTAAAGAATTAGCTGCTCTTATCCAATCATACTCACAGATAATAGACCCCGTTATCCGGCTTCAAGTTTGCCGTGATCCCAAAGATAATATTGTCCTTGAATGCGCGGTTGCCGGAGAAGCGGAATATATTGTTACCGGCGATGAAGACCTCCTCTGCCTTATTTCATACCGAAATGTTCACATTGTTACTCCTTCCCAATTTGTAAGAGTTTAAAAGGAATTTAACGATCTTTAACGTTTTTTTATCTTCAACGTTTTTTATCTTCAACGTTTTTTATCTTTAACGTTTTTTGGTTTCAACGTCTTTTTTTTCTTTAACGATCTTTAACGTTTTTTAGTTTCAACGTCTTTTTTCTTCAACGTCCTTTCTTTTTAACGTTTTTTCTTTTTTTAACGATCTTTAAACGTTTTTTATCTTCAACGTTCTTATTTTTTCACGTTAGCGCCGAAGACGCTAAATCCCATGGAGCAAGCAACTGAATATCGACGATTATTCGACCGGCTAACATTTACCGGTCTGATTATTCTTGCCGCTATAATTTTCTCCTTAATCGGCTGGGGTATCTTTTATGCCCATCACTATCCGGGGTTGGTCACCGTTGACGCGATGGATCAGGCTCAGGTAGCCCGGCATCTTTATTTAGGGCAAGGTTTTACAACCGGATTTATTAAGCCGATCTCCATCCTGACAGAGGGATCAATCATCAATGGTCCCGATCTGTATAACTCTCCTATTCCGATATTTTGGCTTTCCCGGTTTTTTAATATTATTGGCCTGAATGACCTGGCAGTCCTCGGCAACTCGGTCTTCTGGGCCTTTTTAACCGGGATCCTCCTCATTATCTTTACTCGTCTGCTATTTCATAACCTTATCCTGGCCCTGCTGATTTTTGTCGTGTATATGTTGAGTCCGGGTGTATTAGAAAGCACATTCTCCGGCCTTCCTCTATCTTTTGTCGCATTTTTGCTCCTGATTCTTACTTTTATTTATTATTTTCGGAATCGTTCCTCGTTTCTCTGGACCGCGGTACTGGGTATTATAGCCGGAATCTTGTTTCTCTCCGAATTCGATTTCTTCTTTCTCTCTCTGCTGATCGGTGTCCTTACAGTTTTTGACTCAAAGGGCAAAAGGTCATTTCATCTGCTTGCCTTTGCCGTGCCATTTCTCCTTGTTATCCTTCCCTGGTTGATCAGGAACTCCATTGTCGCTGGTGAGCCCCTCGCTTCACTGAGATGGCATGATTTTAAATCCTACAGCCTCATCTTTTCCGGCAATCAGATTGTCCGCGATTTCAACCCCGGTCTATTGACGACTCCGTTTCCCGTCTTACTATACTGGAATAAGTTCCTGATGTTCACCCGGTTGATGGACAAACTATGGTTATCACTCTCTCATTCCCTCCTGGTACCATTTTTTCTGGGGGGGGTATTGATTAAATATAAAGACCCGCGCTGGGGCAGGGCGGCAAGATTAGCGGTCATCCTCTTTTTCTCCCAATTGATCCTAATAAGTCTGGGCAATGGAGACTTCTCCCGAATCCTCTACTTTATGCCGGTAATAATAATCGGAGGCGCCGCTGCTTTCTTGCAGCTACTAAATAACCTTGGATTTAATCTAAAGCCAGTTGCTCGTAGTGCGGGACTTCAGTCCTGCTCTTTGCCAGGCGAATCTCGTAGTGCGGGACTTCAGTCCCGCCTCCAGGGAGCGGGACTGAAGTCCCGCACTACGAGCAACTCCTGGAAGTCTACTAATCCCTATTGGCTAATAATCTCCATCTTCTTCATCCTCACAATCTTCCCCGGACTGATCTCAATCATCTATGGCCTCCCCCCCCAGAGATACATCGCGGCTGCCTTATCCGGAGAAGAAGCTAGGATCATGACGGAAGGAGAAACCATGGATAAAGTTGAGAGGATAGTAAAGGAGTATGAAGTAATTGTCTCCGATATGCCCTGGGCCGTTGCTTGGTATGCCAACCGTAACGCGATCTGGAAGATCGGAAGAGCACACGTCTGAACTCCAGTCACACTGATATATCTCGTATGCCC
>CAKZYZ010000141.1 GCA_937885075.1 uncultured bacterium
CACGAAGGTCACGAAGAACACGAAGAAAAACAAAGAAAACTATGGAATTTTCCTTTGTTTCTTCAAATTCCTTCGTGAACTTCGTGTTCTTCGTGGTTTAAAAGGCTTTTCGAGTAAGGTCTAGATAGAGAATAAATCTGAGGTGATGATATGAGCTTATCTGAGAAGTCAAAGGTAAAGGTGTCGGACAAGTCGGACGGGTCCGGGGCATCGGGACTCCTGCCGGCTCATGGCGGCTATCGTCGGCTGAGAAGCTTTCAGACTTCGGAGATGGTCTATGACGGGACTGTCATTTTCTGTGATCGGTTTATTAATATCCGCTCACGGACCCACGATCAGATGGTGCAGGCGGCGCGCTCCGGGCGGCAGAATATTGCCGAGGGGAGTGTGGCTTCCGGCACCTCGAAGAAGTTTGAGCTCAAGTTGACTAATGTGGCCAAGGCCAGCTTGGAAGAGTTGCTGCTGGACTATGAAGACTTTCTTCGACAGCACAGACTACTACTCTGGGATAAGGATTCACCTCAGGCATTAGCGGTCCGGGGCCGGTATCGGCCGGGGCAGTCAGACCAGTCGGACGGGTCGGACAGGTCTGACAATGCCGATCCCTACGGCATAGCGACTGCCAAGCCGGAGGCCGCCGCCAATACACTTATCTGTCTGATAAATCAGGCAACCTATCTCCTCCGGCGCCAGATTCAAAGGTTAGAGCGGGATTTCCTGGGAGAGGGCGGTTTTACCGAACGGCTCTACCGGAAGCGGAGCGAGTTTCGGCGGGGGGTGAAAGAGTCGGACGAGTCTGACCGGTCAGACCGGTCGGAGAGTACGCCCCGGCCCGAATGCCCGCGGTGCGGGAAGCCGATGGTGCGGCGGACCGCCCGGGTTGGGGCCAATGCCGGGCAATCGTTCTGGGGCTGTTCGGCTTATCCTGATTGCACCGGGACACGCTCCATTGATAAGCCCGGCTAACCAGTCCACCGGCGCCAGGCACCGCACCGTCAGGCCAGCCCGGCGAACCAGGCACCGGCACCGAGCACGGCACCGTCCGACAAGTCCGACCTGTCCGACTTGTCTGACGGTGCGGTGCTAGGCACCGGGTCCAGAAAAATCCACCAGCCCCTTCAGATAATCCAACGACCCATCACGGACCCAATTATCAAGGGTATCAGGATCCTTCAGCTGCCTCCCCCGGTGCCGTCCGACCCCGATAAAGCCGGATCTGATGGAGGAAAGCCCGGTCATATCCCCCCAGAGGCGTTCGCATTGCACTACCGGTACTGTTTCGACCTGTCCCGGCCCCCAGATGTATTCCACATCTTTCAGTGTGACATAGACCGGGATCTGCTCTTCAATCTTAAATAGTGCCTCCTCCACCCGTCCGGCGGCATCGGGATCATCCCCGCATCGTTTTACATCCTCCCGGCTCAGCCAGAGACAACTGAGGAACTCATCGATATTGATCCAGGTGGTGAGCGAATTATAGTAAGTAAAAAGAGCCGTGTCTTCCGGTTTCTTCAGCGCGCCCGCCTCCACGATCCGGAGCCTGCCGTCGACCCGGGCCAGAACTCCGCCCCGGTCACCCCAGAGGAGAGGCAGAACCTCAAAACTGAGAGGAATTCCCGCCCCGATATGCATTCCCAGGATTACCGGATCAAGCGCGGCGCCCAGGGTGTCGGCGTTATGGACCAGGAGATAGCGCAAGTTCGGATTATCTTTCAGCATCCTTCCAAGGGTTCCATTCCGGATCAGGCCGGGGATCTCATACCAGTGTCCGGCGGGATAGAAACGCTTGATCGGGGTGTTCAGATTGAATTCTTCTCCCGGACCTACTCGGGAGATCCATTTAACCAGCCGATCCAGGCGACGGCGGGCAAC
Source organism: uncultured bacterium (assembly GCA_937885075.1). Classification (GTDB taxonomy): domain Bacteria; phylum Auribacterota; class Erginobacteria; order Erginobacterales; family Erginobacteraceae; genus CAKZYZ01. Next base: position 1,873 of record CAKZYZ010000141.1, read on the forward strand.
ACGGCGGCCTTCCTGATCCCGTATCTCTCTCAGATAGGTTTTAGCTGACTCCCGGAGATCTCCTTCAGTCGGGTAGAGGCGCTGAATAGTCGAGAGGGAGGGGGAGAGGTAAATTTTGCCCGGAGAACTATAAGATTCCCGGCTGGTTAAGGTGTCGCTGATCGCCTGGTGAGTAAGAAAACTGGTGGTAACGGCATGCTGGACCGGATGTCCATAATCACGGCTGCTCTTCGCGCTCTTGGCCAGATGGATCTCCAGAAATGAGCGGTGAAATCCATCGATAATGACAAAGGGGCTGAGCAGTTTCACCACCGCCGCCCCACCCGACCAACGGCTCCCCAGACCAGAGCCCAGGGTAACTACCGCGGCCTCTCCGCGACGGAGAGATTCCTCCCCCCGCGCCCGGAAGCGCGAAAAATCAGGATGCTCTTTTCCAGGGAGATGCTGGATATCAGAGATCCCGGCATCCTTGATCATCACCTCCCTCGGAAAGCGGTTCTCTCTAAGCCCAATCATCCCCGCTTGATAAAGTTCTTTATTCCGACGATGGAGTTCCGGATTGAAACTGTACTCATTCAGTAATTCGTCCGGAGGCGGTATCCCTATCAGAGCAGAATTCACTCCATTAACTGAAGAGGGAGAGGCGGGGCCCGGCGCGATCGAATACCGGCGGCGGGCCAGGGCTGCTTCAGCGGAGGGGGGGATCTGATACCTTCCCTCCGGATTATATGATGGATCGGATATGAAAAACCGGTAATATTCTTCCGGGAGAAGGGCATCACCGCCCATTCGAAGTTCTCCTCGGATCCCTTCATGGTTTATGGCAAAATCGAATACAACCGGATCCATCGCGAAAGGGAGCGCGTTTTCATATTTACTCTTTACCTCTTTCATCATCCCTTCCAGTTCTTCCGAGAAGGGCTGGTGAATCGCCGGATTGACGATAAAGGCCATCCCTCCTCCGGCTTCACCTCCCAGCATGAGAAAACCCCGGTAATCTTCCCCCCAGCGTTCTTTTATCCGGGAGATTAACTCCTCGGTATAGGCATCCGACGCCCAGGGGATGATCTTCTTGGTTCCCAGCTCCCAGTCCCGGGTGGTGAGTTTACCCAATTCATCCATATCGCCGTCATGGATGGCCCGGATAATCCCATCAAAAAATGCCGCTTCCCGGAGCCGGGCATCCCATTCCTTTCGGAAACGGAGGAGGTACTTATCGGTTACCAGTTCCAACACCGGTCCCACGTCGCGGGAAAGGCCGCCATGGACCAGCACGATTGCCCCCCGGATGGTCTCATCGATCCCGTCGGGAAGTTCTTCCCGGGGGATGACCCGATAATCCGGAAGGAGCTTCCCCCGGCTGACACCATACTCGGGATCTCCCTCACCAGCCGGCACTCCGGTAATGATCTTAATCCCGGGCCAGAGACCTCCCGAATCCTGCCAGCCGCCGCCGGAGCCGCCCAGCCATTCTCCCAGGATAGCCCGGGAGGCAACGATCCGCCGTTCCTCATCGGTTAGAGTTCCCTCCGGAGATGTAATCTGGCCGGTCTGCCGCATCAGACGGGTAATAATGGCCGCCAGGAGATTGGTCGAGACGGCCAGCCGGGAACCGGGGGGTAGATCGTGTACCATGGTAACCAGCTCAATCCCGCGGTCGGGGCCGACCAATCTCCGGAGGATCTCCCGGATTGCGGTGGAATCATTCTGAAACCCGGGCGGGACAATCCCCGCGGCGATGATACCGGCTTTGAGAAGCCCGAGGCTATCTTTCTTAAAGTCAAAGAGGTCGGCGGTGGAATATATGTTACGGGTACAGCCGAGATCGAGTGAGACCAGTCGGATAACAGCCCGGTCGATAATCCGGCTGTAGCATTCAATCGGAGGACGGGGAGGGGATGTTCCCCTCGGGGCGATATCGGCCGAGAAGTTGATCACCCGGGCGCCCTCGGGATAGTCCATCGCCAGGAAGAAGATATCGGACCAGCCGGAGTGACAGGGATCGATCCGGACCGGGCAGCAATCGGAGCCCAGAGGGTAGAGTCCGGTGGTCTCGTCCGAAGAGAGATATTTTTCGGGGACCTTCAGGGGGTACTCATCAATAGAACTGAGTTGATAGATCCATTCATTACCCGGCGCGGCGCGGATTGATTCATGGACCTGATCCATCAGATAACTGAAAGCCAGCCGGTAGTAGGCCGTAGCCGACGCGCTCAGAATAATATCCGCGGGATCCTTGCTGATCAGGGGGCGCATCAGGCGGATGGCGGCCTCCCAATTCCCGCTCTGCATCTGCCTCGCGGCGGCAGGCGGCATTAATCCCGGAAAGTCAGCGGTCCGGGAAGCCGGAATATAGAACCGATAGATCGCGAAGAGAAAGAAGCAGGCCCGGACCCGCTGATAGAGATTCCCGCATTCTCTCAGAAATGCTTCCAGTTCTTGGGCCAGATCGAGAAGAGACTGAGAAGACTCGCCTTCGAGAAGTTCTTCCACCGACCGGTTCCTGATCTCCGGTCTCTCGCTGGTAATTGTTTCAATGATCCGGTTCATATTTTTTACTCCGTAAAAAAATATTGTATCGTTGTATAGAACAAAATATTGAAATATGGCAATAGTACTATACAATATAAAATATACGGTAAGTTAGCGTTTCACGCTAACTTAGTTTTGAAAAAAGACTAACATTATTATATTGTTGTAATAGACAAAATATTTTTAAATCCCTGATCAAAATATTCTTAATTTTACTCTTTAAAATTAAGTTGCGGAGCTAAATTCTATTATGAATAATAAATTTTCAAATCTTCAGATTCTGGATCATCCCCTGATCCGGCAGAAACTCTATTTCCTCCGGGCCAAGGATACGGACAGCCTTTACTTCCGGACCCTGCTCAATGAGGTAGCGGCCATGATGGTCTATGAAGTTACCAGGAATCTCCCGGTGGAAGAGAGAGAAGTGGAGACCCCGCTGGAGAGTACGACCGGTTACATCCTGTCCCGGCCCATAACTCTGGTTCCGATTCTCCGGGCCGGACTGGGGATGTGCGACGGTATCCTGAATCTGATCCCGAGCGCCCGGGTCGGACACATCGGACTCTACCGCGACCATGACACTCTAAAGCCGGTACAGTATTATCTAAAATTCCCCGCTGATATTGCTGATTCGGAGATTATCGTAATAGATCCGATGCTGGCGACCGGCGGAAGCGCCGTAGCGGCGATTGACCTGGTGAAAGAGCATGGAGGAGAGTCAATCAGCTTCGTCTGCCTGGTGGCCGCGCCGGAGGGAGTGAGGGTAATGGAAAAACACCATCCGGAAGTCCCTATCTATACCGCCGCCCTGGACCGGCAATTAAATGACCTGGCCTATATCCTCCCCGGCCTGGGCGATGCCGGGGATCGGATCTACGGGACCATTTAAAGTGCCTAAAGTTGGAAGTGCCTTAAGTGCCTAAAGTTAAAGAAAACAGGACAATAACCTCTAAGGAAAGCAGGAAGGCAGGAGGGGGATTACTTTAAATTCTCCTGATTTCCTGCTTTCCTTAGAGGTAAAGTTGCCCGAACGAAGCGAGGGCTATGTTCTAAAGGGGGGTGATGATGAAAAAACGGATCTTCTCAATGTTGGTGATAGCTATAGTGTTGATCACTCTCATCGCGATTGCCGGACTATCTCCCGCGACCGCCCAGGATAAGAATGACGCGGCGACCCTGAGGAGAGAGCTGGAGGAGCTTAAAAGAGAGCACTCGGCCAGAATTGAGAAGCTGGAGGAACGTCTTCGGGAACTGGAGAGTGAGGCTGCGACCATTGGGTCCGGAGAGGAAGAGGCCAAGTCAATCGCGGTCGAAGCCTTAAAGAAAGCAGAGGAAAACCAGGCGGCGGCAGCGAAATCCGGCGATACTCATCACAAGGTTGTCTTCCCTCCCCCCGAGACCTATCCATCCTATCTTACCCGCGGCTTTGAATTCCACGGCTATCTCCGGTCCGGTTACGGAATCAACGGTAATGGCGGACGCCAGGTATATTTCAAGGCCCCGGGCGCCGGCGCCAAGTACCGCCTGGGAAATGAGACCGAGACCTACGGGGAACTGGCCCTGGTCAACAACTTTATCGCGAAACCAGACAATCCTTTCTGGAAAATCCAGATCCGGGCATCGGTCTGGTCCCCGGAGAATAAGAACGATGATGAGACCGACTCTGACGGTCATTTCAAACTGGGGCTCCGCGAGACCTTCATTGAAGCGGGTAACTTTGACTGGTCTCCGACTATGAAGTTCTGGGCCGGAAACCGTTTCTACCGGCGGCACGATATCCATATTATCGATTTCTACTGGCTGGATATGAGCGGTTACGGCGGCGGGGTCGAAGATATCCCCCTCTTCGGGGATACCAAGCTGGCAATAGCCTACCTGGGAGGATCGATTGATGATTATGAATTCCCCGATGTCGGACGGGTGGCAAAGAACACGGCCGATATCCGACTCTATGATATTCCCCTCCCTCTCGGAACCGGTATGATCTGTGTAGCGCCTTCCACCTTAAAAGGCGGAAATTATACCGAGGATGGAGTGGAACATAACTATCCCTCATCTTCTGGATACGGGTTGACCGCCGCCCATAAGCACAACCTCTCTGATGGAGGATACAACGAGGTGACCGTTCAGTACGGCCACGGGACCGGTTCGCAGTTCACTCCCACTATTCAGGATCCTACACCCGATCTGCGTGAGACCTGGACCTTCCGGGCCACCGAGACCTTCCTCATCAACTCCTGGGAATCCTTCGCTCTAATGGCCACGACCCTTTTTCAGATGGAGAGCAACGGCGGTCCGGATGATAATAAGATAACCTGGTATTCGATCGGCGCCCGTCCGATCTACAATTTTACCGAGCATCTCGGTCTGGCTCTGGAAGCGGGGCTTGATTATGTAAAAAATGAGACACTGCCGGACGCGGAGGGCAATCCCGCCAAAGGGGTGCTGGGCAAGATTACTCTCGCCCCGGAACTGAGGATAAACGCCGAGTTTCTCGGGCGCCCGGTCCTGAGGCTATATTTCACCTACGCGGCCTGGAGCAAAGATTTCAAAGGCTATGTTGGAGGTCTCGACGACATGTCACCGGGAGATAACCCCTACGAGAATGACACTCAGGGGTGCGCGGTTGGGATACAGGGGGAGGCGTGGTGGTAGGGGGGGGGGAAGTGCCTAAAGTGCCTAAAGTTTGAAGTGCCTAAAGTTAAAAAGCATGAACGCCCAACATCGAACACTCAACTTCGAACGTCGAACGAAAAGCCCCAAGTGGGAGGAATATCCAATGTCCAATTCCCAATGTCCATTCAACCAAGGCTACGGCGGGCAGGCATTCAACAATTCGCGAAATTCGCGAAATTCGTAGTTCTAAAAAGCGGCCGAGGCGTGGCATCAATTAGTGTAATTCGTGAAATTAGTGGACAGCAAAGCCGCCGATCCGAGGCGAAACAATCCAAGTAATCCGTGTAATCTGTGGACACAAAAAGGGGCCGAGGTAGGGGGAGATTTTGCGGTTTTTGCACATTTTTGCGGCTAATAAAATGGAGGTGCAGGATGGAGAAAGAGAAAGATATCACGGCAGAATTGGGACGGGACGCGGCCGGGGGGCTGGGCGCGAAGAAGTATCAACCGCTGGTCTATATCGTCGCCTTTACCGCGGCGCTGGCCGGGCTGTTATTCGGGCTTGATATCGGAGTGATCTCCGGGGCGCTGAAGTTCATCGCCAAGCAGTTCTCCGCTACCACGTTTGAACAGGAGTGGGTGGTAAGCTCGCTGCTCCTGGGTGCGGTGGCCGGTACGCTCCTGAGCGGGAAGATCGGAAGAGCGTCGTGTAGGGAAAGAGTGTAGATCGCGGTGGTCGCCGTATCATTAAAAAAAAAAAAGCA
>CAKZYZ010000142.1 GCA_937885075.1 uncultured bacterium
CGGGCCAGCATTAAAATATTACCTATCAACCATCCGTAGAAGAGCCAGAAGATTGGGGCCATGTAGACACATTGTCGGGTACCTCCGAAAGTTATAAGCAGGAATCGGTTGGCCGCCATATGAACCGCCAGAATTGACACAAAGATCAGCGGAATCGCACTACTGGCCAAGAGCCGCCCCCCGTTGCCCTTCCACTGCTTACCGCTTACCGCTAACCGCTTACCGTCCTTTCCCAACCGCTCACCGCTTACCGCTAACCGCTTGCCTGTTTCTTCACACCGCTTACCGCTTACCGCTAACTGCTTACTGTCCCTTACCTTCCCCCGTCTCCAATTTAAATATGCCGCCACAATCCCGGAGAATAACACGACCATAAATGGAACCGAAATCCAGTTCCACTGCTGGGGCTGATAAATTTTTGGATTAAAAACCAGCGACCAATGATAATTAAAGAGATCGTAAAGCCGGAGAAGATAATAACCGAACCAGCTATGGTCCCAGCCGGTCAAAGCTCCGGCTTTATCAAGCAGAAAGAGAGGATAGTATGGTGCCATATACATCCGGAAAGGCTCATCCCAGGGGATTTTTGAAAAGGTGGCGAAGAAATGGATAAAACTGATCGCCATATAAATCAAGCCACCGGATAGCCAGGTTAGATACCGTCTCAATGAACGCGCCCGGGCAGTAATCTCTATCAGGGCGGAAAGAAAGATACCCGCGGTAACCAGAAGCTGAGTGTACATAACCAGTTGACATAGATATGCTGTCACCGAGAGGAGAATAAAACCGGGCCAATCCCATCTTCCCCGGACTCTAAAATAATACACCCCAATCTGGGCCGCGGTCATCAGATAGGTAAACGCGAAATTATTCGCGAACTGACTGAAGACAATCGCGCCGACGGAAAAGGCTCCCATTAACCCGATAGCCCAGGCCGCGGGAGTTAAGGTCCGATAGATCCGGGAACCGATATAAGCGGTCAGACCGACTCCCAGAGAAGCCACAACAATAAACCACCAGCGCATAGCGGCCATATTCACACCGGTAATTAGCTTTAAGACCTGCATCAAAACACAGGTGGTGATAGTCATGGTGGAGGTCACATAATACTGAGCTGTGGTAAAGATCTGTGAGACGACCGGACCTATACCCGCCGCGAGATTTATCGCTGGGCCGGGCTGGAGGGTTCCCAGCCATTCGTCAAACTTATAATGAATATCCTCCAGGCGGTAAGCCCGCAGGGTAAAAGACAGGAGAAAGGTCGCCAGAATGATCCCGGCGAAGGGAAGAAATGCGGGTACCTGTCTATGCTTTTGGTTCATTATTTGTTCAACTCTATGATCCGAGGATAAACCGACAGATTAATTACTTACCCCTCTTCCCATAATCTTTCTATAAGAGGTTATATACTGCCAGACCAGAAGAAAGAAGTCTTTAAGACTGATCCGGTAAGGTAGAATCTTCCACAAGAAAAATCCATCAGCTATATCTCCGATTATCCTGAACAATGGGTTAGGGGGTAATTTGGTCAGAAAATTAAATATCGGCCAGAGACGGGGGTATCGAACGCTTAGATTGAAGAAAGAGCGAAGATTTATTATCCGGCGTTTTTCAGATGGAGAATCAAACTGTAATAAGGTTCGATGCATATAATCTTCGGGAAGTTCCCCTACTTCATCTTGATATACTCCCTCTTCCACCGCGAACCGGGTTAGCTCTAACTTGGGGTACGGGGTAAAGAAAGACGCGGCCGAGAAATCAGGAGCAGCCTCAAAGTTTAATTTCAGGGTATTTATCGCGCCGTCATACCCCTCAGAGGGCAGCCCTATCATATTTTCTGTCAGGATATGGATCCCGGCCTGGCGGCATAATTTGATTGTACTGATAAGAAGCTGGTTGGACATTCCTCTTTTTAATACCTTTTTTCTATAATCTTCATTCCCCGATTCCACACCAATATGGATAAGCCAGCAGTTTGCCGAAGCCAGGGCCGCGATGCGGTCCGCGTCCAGATTCTCGACCCTGGTATTGATCTGGAAGGGAAGATTCACCCTCTCCCGGTAAACTTTACAGAAATCCATGGTCCACTCGCGATCCAGGGAGAAACAATCGTCCACGAAACTGATCATATCTAATTTCATCCGTCCGCGCTCCAACTCTATCTCCTCGCAGATATTCTCCGGGCTCCTGCTGTGATAACAATCCCTGCCGCTTATTCCGTAAATCCGGTTAAATGCATGGTTAAAACAGAATGTGCAGTGATAGGGGCATCCCCGGTGGGCCAGAAAATGCTTTATTCCATGGAGGTTAAAGATGGGATATTTCTTTATAAAGATCATCCGATCAGGAAACGGCAGCGAATCCAGCCGGGAGATAAGGGGTCTCACTTTATTTTTAAATATTTTGTTCCCATCTTTGATCCAGAAGTTTGCAATATCAGTAGGAATCGCTCCTTTCTCTCTATACTGTTCCATAAACTCGGCCAGTGCCAGTTCTCCCTCCCCCAGGCAGACAGCATCCACACCTGAATCCTGAATTATCTCGGGGAAAAAGGTCGCGTGCGGCCCACCAAAAATACCGATGAATTTTAGACGCCCCTTCAGTCGTTCACTCAACCGGATCAATCCCTGGTGAGTTCCGGAGTAAAGACTAAAACCTATTACATCCGGGGAATAGGCACATAACTCCGCTTGGGCCCTCTCCTCGTTATGACTGATTTCAAAGACCTGACAATCAAAACCCCGATTCTTCAAGACAGCGGCGCAATATGCGATACCCAGCGGGATGGAATACTGAACCTGATTAATGACAAAAGCAATTTTCATATATTCCGCTCCTGATACCATGGGTGAAATGGAATGTCCCGGGGGAAGATAAGCACCGGGCCTACAACTTCTACTTTCTTATCCGTCTTAATCTCAATCTCGATGGATTGAGTTCCCCCTATCTTATCAAGAGGGACCTGATACCATTGGTAACTCCAGCCGAGGGAATGCCTCCGGACAACCTGGCCGGATTGTCCCCGAATAAGTACACGGCATCGATATTCCCTCAAAGGCTCAGTCCGGTAATATACATCTTCAGCTCCATCGGCCTGAAGATCGCCTTTGACAAGCAGTAACAAAGTCGCTTTGTCTCCGGCGGGGGATAAAAATTGGATCGAACTTTTCCAGTTGCCGGAAGACAGGCTTGATCGATAAGTTGTTCCCAGCAAGGTTTCATCTTCTTCCGCCCTGATACTCTCCCCTCCGGCGGAGCGCCAGAGCGGCGGCAGATCCGGATTTATCTTGCTATCCCTGATCAAACGGAGATCATACCATCCCCGATGTGGAAGATCAGCAAAAGCGATGACCGGCTTTTCATATTTCCCTTCATCCACACCGAGCCAGGCGGAAAATTCCTCGGAATTCCCCCGGAAGGTGCCGTCTTCAAAATAGCGAAGATAGAGGACCGGCATCATCAGGGCAAAAACCTGGTCGGCCTCACCATGCCAGACCCGCAGCATAATATCCCATTTTGCCGAAATATCCATCCGGCGCGGTCGGGGATAGGACATATACGCGGGAGAGGGTATCTCTCCCGAACTTACGCGTTCTCCCATCTTCAATATGTCCCTGGTAAAAGTACGCATCCCGGCATTGAATCCAAAAGCACCGGGCAGTTCCCGCATGACCCCCGCAGCAGCATTGATATTGATAGCACTGATTACCACCAGAGATCCCAGGGCGACAATACCCCTACCCCGCTTTCTTCCGTGGGCCAGGGCGGCGAGCAATGCTCCCAGGGGAAAAGCGGCTAATACGGTCACGATCGCGTAATAATATACCGGCATCTCCACGGCGCCCGGCGCGAGAGGGAACATTATCAGGCTGAAAGGAAGATAAAAGGAGAGGAACATAATCAGGGGAGAGATAACCACCCTCCACCCGGACCTGATCGTCGCCCCGAGCAGGAATACTACCGCCACTCCGCCGACTATTCTCTCCCAGAAAGCCACAGTTTCGCACATACCCAGATTTAATCTGATAAAATAGAGCAGTCCGCCGATGGTACATTCCCGGAAGCGTCCCCAGAAAACTTGGAGCTTTAAGAGCATAAGCGGGGAAGCATCTTGCAGTTGAAAGAGGAGCGGTTCCTCGCCGGCTAAATGCCGCATAAAGTATTTAACCACCACCAGATAAAATACCCCGTAGGCTATCAGCACAGATAAAAGAGAGATAGATAGACCTGGCAGATGCCGCCGGAGTGATTTTTTCTGCAGCAGCATAACCGCCACCACGGCCGGGATCATACAGAAAGAGGCTTCCTGGGAGCTGATCGATAGGAATAGGGCCAGTCCTATCCGGATGATAGGATTCCGCCCGAATTTCACACGCCGTAACCGTAAAACTTCCCAGAGAATATACACCGATAACAGGCTGGCCAGGGCCATGTTCGGCCGAATGGGATACCGGGCATCAAGGAGAGTCTGGGTGCTGATTAGCCAGACCGATGCCGCGACCAGTGCCGCCGGCCACGAAGCGAACCATTCATGGATGGCAAGCACCAGCAATCCGGCCGTCATAAGTAACAGGATGAGCACCAGAGGCTCACCTAAAAAGGGGCCGGTGATCCGGTAGAAAAGCTGATAGAGTCTCACCTTCATCCCATCCAGGAGTTTAACGAAATATCGCGCTTCGTAAGTTCCTCCCCGGGCTTTATTACTCAGCGGCTTCAATAAATCAGTGATAACCGGCCCGGAAGTCAATGGTCCATCACGCACACCGGATTGCAGAGAATAATAGTGCATTCGGAGCGTCTCCGGCTGCTGCCAGTCCAGAGGATGTAAGAAGATGAATAGGGAAAATACCGTCAGGGCAAACACAGCAAAGATGGTGGAAAATATCCGATGAATAGGATCAGTCTCGGTTCTCATAATTATTCAGTATTTTTCCGCACTAAAATAGCCGCTGTAATTCCGAAGGGCATGGGGAACAGTCTGGTTAACCAGCGCTCCATCGTGCCCAACCAGATACAGATGGCATTAGTCAATTTATTCCCCATATCCAGATCAGTCCCTGAATGAGGGATAAAATGACGAACCAACCAGGTTGGCAGAAAAACGAAGAGGTGAATATATGTCTTTCTCAGGCAGTGGATCGGGAGGCCGGAGAAGAGTTCCAGGATATCATTGAGTCGAAAACGGCGCCGGCCACCATAAACAATATCATGACTGCCAAAAAGACATTTAAAAGCCGGCTCAACCGAGACAATAAAACCACCCGGGCGACAGATCCGGACTGCTTCCTCAACAATTCGCCGAGGGGTATGAGCTTCTCCCTGATGAAGCAGTCCCTCACAGATTACCGCGTCACAACTGCCGGAGCGAAGGGGAATATCATGGGCATCCGCGCAGACCCTGGCTATTGACTCTCCGGAGCATAAAGAAAGCGCGAGAGGACGGATATCCAGTTCAATTCTCTTAATTCCGGCCGGAAGTTCCCGGGTCGACCATCCGGCCGCTGATCCCAGATCCAGAATTACCATTCCCGGCCGCAGATATGGTTTAATAAGATCGAGTATGGCAGGATAGTGGACCTTAAACCACCAGTTCCGTCCTTGAAGTTCCTGCATCTCCGTGTAGAGCGCGGGATAATCGACAGAAACCTGATTATTATTAACATTGTTCATTTTGAGACATCCCCAGTCAGATTTATACCGGATAATTATTCAGGAATAATGGAGCGATATAAGTGATGGAGTGGTGGAGTACTGGAGTATTGGGAAAAATAGCTCACTTGCTCCCCATGCTCCGGCAACTGGGATTCCATCACTCCATTATTCCATCACTTATATCACTCCACCACTCCATTCTTATTTATGTTGCATAAGATAGAGATATACTGAATTGGGGGGATAGTAGATTGACTGATGTTCCCGGATATCCACATTCCGCCCCGGTTCTTCCCACAAGGTAGTGAAATTCCAATCCGGGCCGCTTAAATCGGTTAGAGTCGGGTGATACATGAAAATGCCGTCCCCCACTCCCCGGCCATTATGCGGGAGATAAAAGTCCAGGGCAAGAACCTTCTTTCCCGAAACCGGAAGGGGATACTTCCCCCACCGTTCCTCTCCCAGTTCAAAAAAGCTGGTCAGTTTGACATTATAATGATCGAGGACGCTGGACTTGAAGTCCGGATGACGCTGCAGAATCATCCGGAAAGGATCATAGGTTGCCTCGGCCATTATCAGGGTATCGGGACGGTATTCTTTAATTATCTTTTCCAGTCGGCCGAGGTCAAGCCGGGCAATCCGATCTCGATAGAACCCGGGCAGTGAAATAAGATAGGGAGCGATCGGAATTATGACCAGTAACCAGACAATCAATTTCCCGGACCATCTTTTCCAATTCAATCTTCCCCATTGAAAAACCGCTTCGCCATAGGCCAGCCAGATGATCGGGGCCAGCAATAATGTATTACGCAAGCCCCCGTAGGGAAGAAGATACAGAAAATTTCCCAGGGTGAAGACTCCCAGAACTCCGATCAGAACGGCAATTATTCCCCTCTCTTTATCTTGCCCCTTCCGGATCCTGATAAAAACCGCGCCGATACCGGCCAGAATAAATGGCAGCATAATCCAATTCCAGTTAAGCGGGCGATAAACCGCGGTATTAAAAACCAGGGCCAGATGATAATTAAAGAGATCGTAAGTCCGGGTAAGCCAATACCAGACGGCAGATTCTATTCCCGGAAAAAACCCGGCAGAAAAATTCAGAACCGGATAATAATGGGTATAATAGCCAAGATGCCCGGCCGATAAGTCCATTTTGGACAGAAGAAGGAAAAATGGGATAAGATTAAGGATCCCATAGAGGATAAGAGCTATTCCGGTCCGCAAAATACGGATCGGGCGGCGCACCCGGTCTGTTTCCAGAATACCGGCCACGAACAGGCCAAGAGTAAGCCAGACCTGGATATATTCAAAGAGTCCGCAGAGATAGGCCGCCACGGTGAAAGCAAGATATCCTGACCAAGAATAACCCTTTCTAAGTACGGTCCAGAAAACCAGGTACTGGATTGTCCCGGCCAAAAAATAAATCGAGTAAACTTCCCCGAATTGACCGTAAAATATACTGGAGACGGAGAATGTCCCCAGCAGGCTTACCGCCAGGGCCGGAGACAGACTGCCCGGGAAGAGACGAAATGCCAGCCAGGCGACAAAGGCTATTCCGAGAGAGTGAAGCAGGGCATGAAACCAGCGCGCGCGGAGCAGGTTTTCCCCACAGACAAAACGGAAGAGTTCCGCGGTTATCCCGATCAGAGGAGGACTGTCGCCTTCGGAGATAACCGCGGCATTTTTAAAGAGTGTATCCAAAAAAGGAGTGATAGCCCCGTTCCATTCCAATCGCTCCCCCCGGGAAAATCCAAACGCGGGAGATTCGTCATGATGAGGCTGAATCTCCCCGATCCGATATCCCCGAACCAGCAAAGCCACCAGAAAGACCAGGACAGCGAAAATAATTCTCCTTAACCATTGGTTCTGTTTTATCAACTTATCTGTCATGTTTGGATTAAAGAAGTGCCTAAAGTAAAATAAGTGCCTAAAGTGCGCTAAAGTATAAAGCAAGTGCCTAAAGTGCACTAAAGTGCCTAAAGTTGAAAGTTAGCGCTTTCGCCTGGCTTTTCCGGTGTGCTCGATAGGCAAAATCTCGGTAAACCCGTTATTCTAAATTGGATATTTAATTATGGAAGAGGTTTTCTCACCAACCTATGAGGATAGGCAATCGGGGTTGGAAACCTCTCCCACTTAAGGTTTCAACAAACCCCGTTCTTTTAATATTTCCTCACAATTTACCTGGATCCCATTGCCACTGAAGCCGCTAATACCAGGCAAAGCAAATAACTTTAGGCACTTTAGCGCACTTAAGGCACTTTCAACTTCTTACCCGCACTTAAGGCACTTTCAACTTCTTCTCTTCCCGGGCAGGCGGAGGAAACTGAGGAGATAGTGCATCACGGTTGATGGCTGGAGCGCGAAGAGGGCGTTGTACATATTGCCCCCGGTCTGAATACAGGCCGCGCAATGATGTTCCGGCATACTTTCCCAGGCCTTCTCTATCCCCAGTTCATAGACATTGGGCGGGTTATATTCACTTCCGGTCCGGCAACAGGGCAGGAGATCGCCGTTGGTCTCGATAATCCCGAAGAACCGTCCCGCCTGACAGGGGATCGGCTTAAACCCTTCCGGGAGCTGATCTTCAAATAAACGATATTTACGATATGAGAGCGGCCAGTTTCGGAGATAGCGCATCACATAAGAGCTGAATACCATCCTGGGGTTGGGATGCTTGATGGCGGAATCAAGAACCGATCTAATTAGTTCATCATCCGCGGCTTCCTCTCTTATTTTGGAAGTCCCATCTGTCTGATATAACGGGGCCAGGAGATCAAAGGTGACCGCGCAATCATACTTATCCGCCAGTCTGTAAATATCCGGCAGACCGGGTTCGGTGAGGCGGGTGGCGGTACAGAGGAGCTGCACCGGTGTACCCGCTTTTCTCCCCACTTCGATCGCGTGGATCGCCTTATCCCAGGAACCTTCCCCTCGGAAAGCGTCGTGGGTCTCCCGGCTGCCATCCATACTTATGGTCAATTGATCAAGATCTTCAATCAGTCCGGGGTGACGATCGATCAAGGCACCGTTGCTGGTGAGCGAGACCTCGATCCGATTACTTCGGGCCCGGAGAACTATCTGATGTATATCCTCCCGGAGGAGCGGCTCCCCAGATCGGAAGAGCGTCGTGTAGGGAAAGAGTGTAGATCTCGGTGGTCGCCGTATCATTAAAAAAAAAAAACAACACAAATAAAAGCAAGTCGTGAACGTGTCACCACA
>CAKZYZ010000143.1 GCA_937885075.1 uncultured bacterium
GCGACCACCGAGATCTACACTCTTTCCCTACACGACGCTCTTCCGATCTTGACATGGTCACCGGTAAGAAGTTTCATCTGTTGAATGGCAATGGCATTTAGCTTTACCAGGCGATCTTTCTGGGAGAAGTCTTCATTAATAAAATGGGCATTTAGGTTTTCCAAGTTGGAGAGACATACCAATTGGGAGACATTAGCATAATCTCTGACATTACCTTTCTTTCCACGGTTGTTCTCGCTCCATTCTTTTGCAGTAATGCCGAACAAAGCTACATTCAGGATATCGGCTTCACTGGCGTAAATATTATTGATCTGGGTTTTAGTAACTTGGCGAGGTATCAAATTTTCTTGAATGGCATCGGTGTGAATCCGGTAATTGATTTTTGCGAGATTACGCCGGATGTCCCAGCCAAACTGCTTTTGCTCTTTAGCCTTGAGCCGTTGGAACTCTTTGATCAAGTAAAGCTTGAATTCCACCGATATCCAGGAAGCAAACTCGAAGGCGATATCTTTGTGAGCATAAGTGCCTCCATAGCGCCCGGCTTTCGAGACAATTCCTATTGCCCCGGTTTTTTCAATCCACTGCTTTGGCGTCAGTACAAAGCTATTGAGTCCCGCTTGTATTCTAAACCCCTCGAATTCGAGGGGTTTAAAATCCGGATTATTGAGGCGCTCCCAGATGCCAAGAAATTCTACAGTATTGCGATTCCTCATTCAATTATGGATGACATGGGATGAACGCCCCGGTTCCTTATAGCTGGCGATGTCCGTTAAACAAATAAAGTCTTCTTGATTAATAGTCTGAAGCGAAATTTCCAGACTCATTACCTCTATTTTCCTGGTCTTTCTCATTCGATATCTCCAGATCGTAATGGTCTAATTGTGGCACATCCGCCATAAATAAGAAAACCCCTTAAAGGGCGCAGGGCCAAACCCGGACTATTGACTAATGGCTCAGGGTCACCCATTAAAGGCTTTCGGAAAGGACTCAGGGATCAAACCTTGACTAGTGACTAATAGCCTCTTGATAGACCTGATTGACTCCCCGAGATAGCTTCTCCTTGTTCTTCTTTCTTGTCTTTTGTATGCGCTTGATTCTGATTCCGAGGGTATCATCTATGGCGTTGGCTGCCATCGGACCAACCGGGATCATGGTGTCTTCGCCGATTTCCTGTTTTTCCGGGCAGTCACACGGTCAGATAATACCCGGCATTGTCATCCTACATCCTAAATCCCCACTCCCATTCCGGGACATCCTCATGCTTAAACTATAACGAAATCCCGCCTATCAGTCAAACCGATTAATCTCATACTGATTAAAATAGTAGGGGACGGTCTTAATAACTTAACTATTTACGTGTTAGGAGACGGAGGTAACTTCGCAACTTACTGCTTTTTATTGAAATAATCTCATTGATTGTCTTCTTAAAAAGAAATAATCCGCGATTTTTTCTTTTTTCCGGAATAAAACGGCCACTTCTCCGACTATTAATATGAGGATAAAATCTTTTCTCAGGTGAATTCAAAGCAGTGTATGGCAATTATATAGATGGAATGAACTGATATTCTTCCAATTTTATTGGCACCCTTAAAAAATAATTAAAAACAACTTAAAGGGATCAGGATATGAACTCTAAAAGAAAACCGCGCCGGAAATCGAAAATAATAGTTTCTCAATCAATGGTTAAGAAGCCTCCGCGCCGCGATGTGTTTCTGTCTTCCGATTATGGCCGCTTTCTTCAAGATATTAAGATGCGTATACGTACCTCCCGGATCAAAGCGGCTCTTTCGGTGAACCGCGAGCTGATTGTGCTATATTGGGAGATTGGGAAATCCATTGTCCGGCAACAGAAGAAAGATGGCTGGGGAAAAGCTGTTGTAGAACGCCTTGCGGAAGATTTACAAAAGGAATTGCCGCCCGCATCTGGTTTTTCCACAATTAATCTTTGGCGCATGCGTGCTTTTTATTTATCCTGGACAAAAGATGTTAAGAAACTCCAAAAGGATATTAGGAAAACGAAAGATGGGAAACTGTCACAGCCTGCGACAGATTTAACTGCCGAAATTCTGTCACAGCTTGTGACAGAATTAACGGAAGACAAACCGCCTTCCACACTCAGCGATATTCCATGGGGGCATAATATTGTATTACTTCATAAGCTTGACGGCCCGATTCAACGATTCTGGTACGCCCGACAGACAATAGAATATGGTTGGTCCCGAGCCGTCCTGGTTCACCAGATTGAAACAGGTCTATATGAACGTCAGGGGAAAGCGCTGACAAATTTCCCGGCTACCCTTCCCACGCCTCAGTCCGATTTAGCCCGGCAACTTATCAAAGATCCCTATAATTTTGGTTTTATTGGGATTGGGACCGATATCTCCGAACGGCAGTTAGAAGATGCTCTCATCAATAGAATCAAGGATTTTCTGATGGAACTCGGCACCGGATTTTCTTTTATCGGCCAACAATACCATCTTGAAGTAGGCGGCAAAGATTATTTCATGGATCTTCTCTTTTACCATTTGCACCTGCGATGTTTCATTGTTATTGACCTGAAAGTGGTCCCCTTTGAACCGGAATTCGCCGGCAAAATGAACTTTTACCTGTCAGCGGTCGACGATAAGCTCCGTCATCCAGAAGATCATGCGACCATCGGGATAATTCTCTGTAAGAAACGAAATAAGATTGTGGTTGAATATGCCCTGCGCGACACAAACAAGCCCATGGGAGTGGCAACGTATCGTATGTTACCTGAGAGGTTAAAAGCCGAGCTGCCCTCTGCTCAGCAGATTGAGACTGGGATTAAGAAAAGAGAAAAACAGGGTCACACCATAAATACTAAGTTTAAAACCGGGTAATAATTCTTTTAATTCTTCCGACCAACTATCGATCTTTCTTTAATCTCTCCTGGATTACTTTGTGGTCCTGGCTGATCTGCTTTCTATTTCGTCAAACTTATTAATTGCGGTGGTCCCCTATGCCTTTTTCTTTTCCTTCTTATTCTTTGCGCGATACTTTATTCGAGATTCTCTGACGTCAAATCCGATCCGTTTTTTCTCCGGTTCTTCCGGCGGCATGAGTAATGGTTGAATTTTCTGGTAGAGATCCCGCAAGGCGGAGTCATGAACTAAAAGCAGCTTTTCTACTTCCGCCATGCTCTGTAAAAGCATGTGGCAACGCCTTGGAAAATTTAAGCTTGGTGAGGTGGTCGCAATTTGCGACCACCTCTATTTTCTCCTCAGGGGATAATTGAAACATAAAATCTTTTGGGAAACGCTCTTTATTCCTTTTGACTTTAACTCGGCCCTCCCTTCCCACTGACTTGAGGTGCCAAAATGGAACCTCAAGTTGTCGAATTCTTGCTTTTAAGTTGTACCTGTTTGTTTCATAAAGTCACACCGCCTAATTTCGAAAAACGCGGTTTTAAAAAATATGGTCGTCCCTTTGCTCTATGAAAGCATAAATATTTTTTGCATGCTTGATATTCGAACATATCACAATTTGTGATATGTTCCGAATCCTCCCTGAATGCCGGGGATAATTCCGTCGGGTCACACGGTCAGATAATACCCGGCATTATCATCCTACATCCTAAATCCCCGCTCCCATTCCGGGACATCCTCATGCTTAAACTATAACGAAATCCCGCCTATCAGTCAAACCGATTAATCTC
>CAKZYZ010000144.1 GCA_937885075.1 uncultured bacterium
TCGTTCCCCCTAAAATGACTTAAGATAAAGGCTCGCTTGTAATTCGACTGTAATTGGACTTGCAATAGAAAGCTCCACCGCATAGTATTAACTCTTAGAACAAAGAGGATATGATGAGATGGAACTCATCACTCACAAGGGAGAACATAATCCGCTTAATCCGCGGTTTATTGTCGAAGATGCGGCTTTAGACGTAAAATTCTGAAGCAGGGACTTGGCCCTCGCTCCGCTTGGGCAATTTTTCCTCTAAGGAAATTAGGAGAATTCAAATAATCACTCTCCTGCCTTCCTGCTCTCCTTAGAGGTTATTGCCTTCAGTTCTTGCTCCAGCTTCGGGCGGAGCAGATCCTTCCGGTAATCTTCCAGGAAGGACTGGTCAAGGGCACCCAGCATTAACCCCTTAATCTCATCCAGGGTAAAATCAAAAGTTTCCATGGCAAGAAGAAGCTCATTAGAAAAGGTTATATTAGAAATCGCGGGATCATCCGTATTGAGCGATATCTTTATTCCGTAATCATAGAACTTTCTGACCGGATGGCTCTGAAGATCGGGAACAGTCTGGGTCTGCACATTACTGGTAAGACAGATCTCCAGGGGGATCTTTTTATCCCTGACCCAGGCCATCATATCCTCATCATTACTGATTCTGATACCATGGCCGATCCGCTGAGCTCCCAGTTCTTCAATCGCGATCTTTATATTGGTCTCCCCTCCTCCCTCACCGGCATGGACGGTAATGTTCAGGCCATTCTCCTGGGCCACCTTAAAAGCAGTCGTAAATAGTTCCGGGGGGAAAGCCGCCTCATCTCCGAAGAGATCTATTCCCACCACCCCCAGTCCAGCGTAACTGGCGGCAATATCAACCACCCGCAAAGCCGGCTTGATTCCGTTGGAACGGGAGATTCCGATAATAAACCCCACATCGATATCGAACTCCTTCTCAGCCTGGCGCGCGCCTTTTAAAACCGCGTGAAGGAGATCATCCCAGCTATGGGGGGTCTCCAGACTCATGAAGACAGGACTGAACCGCAGTTCCAGCGCCCTGATATTATCCCGGGCACAATCACGACAGACACAGTACGATACCCGTTCAACCGCCTCCAGGGTCGGGAAAGCCATCCCCACCCAATAGAATTTTTCGAGAAACTCTTTCAGACTGGAAGTCTGCCCCTGGACCTGAATTAACGATCTGAGTTCATTGAGATCATGGGAGGGAAGTTTAACATTATAATCCCGGGCAATCTCCAGCAGCAGTTCCGCCGATATGCAACCTTCCAGATGCCGATGGAGTTCTACTTTAGGCAACCGGTGAATTGTCTCAATCATTTTTTGATCCATAAAGTTAGCTCCCTTCAGTCACTATTTATTCTGGTTATAAAAGTAAACACAGGATACGCCAGGAAACCCTGAAGATCAACATCAAAAGAAGATATAGAAATAAGATACAGGATACCGTAGCGAAGCGGAGGTCCCGCCGGGAGGCGGGGCAAGATACAGGATATAGGACCGAATAGCAGGGAGGAGGAGGGATGAGGAGGGATAAGCAAGGAATAGCAGGGAGGATGGAGGATAGGCTGAATATCCAATGAAAAAGGAAAATTCGCGTAATTCGCGAAATTCGTAGTTCTAAAGAGGGGGCGAGGCGGGGGAAACAATTAGTGTAAATTCGTGTAATTAGTGGACAGCGAAGCCGCCAATCCGAGGCGAAGCAATCAAAGTATTTGTGGACAAACAAGGGAACGAGGTTGGGGAGAAATCGATAGAGACAATAGTAATATTATTTTTCCGAAGGAAAAATAATATCTATCTGATCGAACTTATCTCCGTTGTAGATCAGGGGGATCCGGTAGTTCTTTACCCGGGGCTGACGGACCATAACTTCCTTCTTATGCCAGAGGAATACCCAGGGGGCCAGTTCGACTATCCGTGCTTCAGTGGCTGAGAGCAGCTTGAGCCGGGCTCCCTGATCGGTCTCTTCGGATGCTTCTTTCAGTAACCTATCCACCTCCGGATCGCTGAATCGGGAACGGTTGCCTCCGGGGCCGATATTACCGGAATAGAAGGTAGGATAGAGAAAATTCTCCGCGTCCGGATAGTCACCCCACCAGGAGAGATAGAAGATATCGAACTCACCTTTATTAACCAATTCCTTGAACGAACTCCACTCCCGCTGTACCAGAATCAACTCAATCCCAACCTTCTTCAGGTAGTCTTGTATAACTTCCGCGACACTTAATACTTCCCGGTCGGCCTTGAACAAGAATATCACCTTCAGCGGGAGTTCAACCCCGGACTGAGCCAGGAGTTCCTTCGCCTTCTCCGGATTATATTCATATCCACC
>CAKZYZ010000145.1 GCA_937885075.1 uncultured bacterium
GTAATAGTTTAGCTCCCGCAGAAAAAAATGAAGAAAAAGGTTGACCTATATATATTTTTTGATAGTATGGCTATATGTTATATAACATATAGCACTAAAAGGAAGTATTTTAATGAAAGAGATGAAACAACTCTATAGCCGGAGAGCTTATTTGCTAAAAAAGATATGCTCAACAAAGTCTTTTCTCCGGGGATCATATGTGGTTCTTGCCCGGCCTTGCACTAACCCGAACTGCCAGAAATGCAAAGAAGGTACCAAGCATCCAACCCCCTATCATTCGATAAGTAAAAATGGAAAGACTCAGCTTACTTACGTTCCAAAGAACGGACAGCAGGAGTTAAAACAAATGGTAGAGAATTACAAAAAGTTATCCGCCTGGATTGAAGAACTATCAGATATTAATCTCCAGCTTTTGCTGCAAAAAAGTAGAAGAAGAAAGGCGTGAGAGAGAAGCAAAAACTTCCATGGGATTGGGAGTGCCATCAGCAAGATCATTGCCCCCACCTGGATGGGGTCTCCACCCAATGGACTCTCACAGAGTTGGAGATGGTGAGGAGCCAAAACTCTCATCTCTGGCAGGAAGTATTCTCCTGGAGAGATGAGAACCAGAGTCTCAGACAGGAACTCAAGCATCTCCAGGAAGAGAATGATTGGCTCAAGGCTCAGCTCAAACAAGTCCACCGGCGCTGGTATAGAACAGGAAAAGGCAAAGGAAAAGATAAAGATAAAAATACGGAAAAAGAAGACAATGAAAACCTGGACCCGGAAGAAGAAAATACTACTCCATCCGGGAAGCGAGGCGCACCTTTAGGTCACCCGGGAACTACTCGATCTAAACCAGATCATGTTGACGAGACAATTGATGTAACTTTGCATGAATGCCCTTTCTGCCGGGGAGAAGAACTCACGGAATGTGATAAAACAGAAGATCATTACCAGGAAGATATTATCCCGGCCCGGGTGAAAGTTACTTGTTATAGGCACCACTACTATTACTGCGCCCACTGCCAAAACACCTTCTCCGGTGGAGTCGGAGAAGGTGAATTACCCGGCAGCTATATTGGCCCTTATGCTCGGAGTATGTCTGCTTTTCTCCGCTATGGAATAGGAATTCCTTACCGAAAGGTAAGGGTAATCTTGGAAGAAATGGCCGGTCTTAAAATAGATGCATCCTCCCTGGTTAATTTCGATAAACATCTTAAAAGAAAAGCCCAATCTTTTTACCATGACTTAAAAGATAAAGTAAGATGGTCGGATCATATCCATGCCGATGAAACCGGCTGGCCAGTCAATGGAAAGGGACAGTGGTTGTGGTGCTTTACCAATTCCCAGCTCGCTCTTTATCACATCGATCCCTCCCGTGGGAGTAAGGTCCCTCTTTCCTTCCTTGGGGATCAATACAACGGCATTCTCATCTCTGACTTCTACAGTGCCTATGGACCGATCAAGGCTTGGCGGAAACAAAAGTGTCTTGTTCATTTATTGCGAGATTGTAAAAAACTTCAAGAAGCGTTTCCAAAGGATGTAGAGGTAATGGTATTTGCCGATCAGTTAATCTCTCTGCTAAAAAAGGCCACCTCCGGGAAAAGATTCCCGATAAAAACATTTTTAAAGTTCTGGGAGAAAAAACGGATAGAAAATACCAGAGCGGAAAAATTACGAAAAAGAGTTTTTAAGTTCCAAGAAGAACTTTTTACTTTCCGCAAATACCCCCAGATTGATTCCAATAACAATCTTGCCGAACGGCAACTCCGCCCCAATGTTATTATGAGAAAGATTACTTACGGCAGCAGGGAAACTTCCGGAACAAGCAATCACTCGATCATTATGAGTCTGATTCAAACCGCGAAACTCAATGGGAACCGAGAACTTGAAATCCTTCAAGATGTATTGACAAAAGATCCGGAGTCGGTAATCCGAAAAATCTATTCTCATCCTCGATCAGCCTGAATTATTCAGACACTTTTGATCAAATTGCCAATTTGGTCACCAATCTTCGGATACCCCCCTTATTCCCTTTTTTAAGTCTCTGCTGTGTGGTAAGTTGTGGGCGTGCTAAACTATTACTCTCGGAAAGATTTGACCCCAATCTCTCCAATCTCTGAAGCTAAACCAGGCGCAACTGTAGCCACGGTCGCCGACCGCGGTCAAGAGATTGTAATCCACTCCCTACCCCGATCTTATTCGAAAGGATTTTCGAGCAGGGCCTACCTCGTCACCGGAATATCACCGGTGGTTCCAAAGTATGCCCTTGATACGCCCCGGATTCCCCAGAGACCGGTGGAAAACCGGAAGATGCCGATCTCCTCAGTTCCGTCGCCGTCATAATCCCCGGGGATATTGAAGTCGCCGGGAGAACCGAAATATACCCGGCTGACTCCTCTGATCGCCCACAAACCGGATGAAGGGCGTGAAATTCCAATTTCCCACCTCCCATCCCCGGTATAATCGCCGGGGACTGGAGAATCGGTCTGGCTGCCGAAATATATCCGGCTGATCCCCTTTATCGCCCAGAGGCCGTTACTCCAGCGGTAGAGGGCGATATCGGTGGTCCCATCACTGTTATAATCTCCCGGTACGGGGATATCGGCCGATTCGCCGAAGTAAACTCTGGTAACAGACCGGATCGCCCAGAGGCCGAGACTGCCCCGGAATATCCCCGCCTCCCGGGTTCCGTCCCCGTTAAAATCTCCGGTGAGCGCTATATCGGCTGAAGATCCGAAGTAGAACCTGGTCAGGGATCGAATTGCCCAGAGCCCGGAAGAACTTCTGAAATTGGCAGTTTCGGTGGTGCCGTCGCCGTCGTAATCATCGGGGATGGGAGCATCACCGGATTGGCCGAAATATATCCTGGTCAGGCCGGAGACCGCCCAGAGGCCAACGGCGGGGCGGAAGATAGCGATCTTGGATGTTCCGTCTCCGTTGTAATCACACGACCCGGCCGGGAGAATACGCGGAGGGTATGGGGGGAGCGGCAGCCAGCCGTAGACATAGCCGCTGAGCATATTGTAGATATCGGTATATCCTTTATCGACCAGGAACCGTGAAGCCGCGGCGCTCCTGGAGCCGGAACGGCAATAGACGACAATAGGTTTGTCGGGGAGCTTCTCATATCCCTCCACCTCACTCCCTGACCAGGGCATATTGACCGCGCCATCGATATGCCCGCTCATATATTCGCTCTCCGTCCGGACATCCAGAAAGAGAACGTCTAGCTGATATACCTGCCAGTATTTGGCTGTCGCGGCAGAGATATCAACGTATGCTGGTGCTGCCGTGAGTTCGGAGGATAGAAAATGTAGAAACAGGAAGAAGATAGTTCCCATCGGAATAAAATTCGGTCGGAGAGATGAGAAATGAGATCTGCTGCGTTTTCTTGTCATGAGAGAAACCCCCGGTTATCCGGATATATTTGAACATGGACAGTTAGATCGCGCTAATTGCTACCGCGGACCGCTCGGACGCGGGCACTGGAAATCTTATTTTGGTAGTTTATATCACCTGTGCTGAAATTGATATACCAGGCCCGGTAAGTTTGGGCCTGGTACGCGGTTGAGGTCCAATACTCATCCGACTTGGTGTTCGGAAAATACGCGCTGTTTATGGTAGGGGGCGCGACCCCGGAATTGACCAGCGAATTCAGCTCTCTCCGGTTCGGCATTCTCCAATCGGAATAGCCGGCGAAGACAAGGTTATTGCATACATTAAGCAAATTACCCCAGGCCCATAAATTCCCGTTCCAGCACCCCGCGCCATTTCCATCCGCCGCCCACATTAATCCGGTGTTATAATCGATGGTGACTAAATCCCCTCCGATAGAGAGAGTCTGAAAATTAAAGGCCGCCCCGGCCTGAAGGTCGCCGTCATCTCCGGTCTGCTCGGTGAAGGTCTGGCCGGTCACCGAAAGGCGGCACTGACGAAGAGATATTCCCGGGGCAATGGCTTTATCCCCGGAAGTTCCAAAATAAACCCGGGTGGTGCCCCGGACCGCCCAGAGGCCGGAACTCCCCCGGAAGATACCGACATCATAAGTGCCGTCACCGGTATAATCTCCCGGCCTGGCGTCATCACTCCCTCCTCCAAAATAAACCCGGGTGACGTTCCGGACGGCCCACAGCCCGCTGGACGGACGGAAGATGGCCGCGCTGTCCGTCCCGCTTCCGTCATAGTCGCCCGGTACCGGTTCATCCGCCGTGCCGCCGAAATAGACACGGGTTATCCCCCGCACTGCCCAGAGGCCGGAACCGGCCCGGAAGATGGCGATATCCCCTGTCCCATCCCCGTCAAAGTCAGCCGCCGGCAAGACCTGGCTCAGGCCCAGGACCAACGGAACGAGTATGCTCATTGTTATGCTTCTCATGCTTTACCTCCATTGTGTGTCGCAAAGCTGACATTCAGTGTCCCCTTTCCGGTATCATCCTGCCCGGCTCGCGGTAGTGGGCCTGCTCTTACTGGGCGTGATAGGTGCAGGCGATTAGCCTGGTATTATCCTCTTCGTTCTCCCAGTCGACATTCTCGAGCGCTTTGGCCACGGTGTAACTATGAAGAAGATCATCGGCCTGCTTCATCGCGTACCCCTCTTTATTTGAGGTGGCGAGGTAATCCCCCACCTCGATATCTCCGCCTTCCCCGGTCACCAGGATCTGGCCGTCACCGAGCGCGTATATGGTGTGGGTGTTTACTTCCTCCTCATGCTTGCCGGCATAGACGC
>CAKZYZ010000146.1 GCA_937885075.1 uncultured bacterium
GTTGAGTCGTGTGATACTTCGGCTGCACACGGAAGTGACTGCGTATATAGTGTATCCCATATCCGTAGGATCGTTTCCCCAGGCGCCATCTTTAATATTATTAATATTTTTTTTTTTTTTTTTTCAAGCAGAAGACGGCATACGAGATATATCAGTGTGACTGGAGTTCAGACGTGTGCTCTTCCGATCTCCCGGTCGGTCCCCCCGAATACGACCGTCTTTGGAGAACCTCCGGCTCTTGCTATGACTACCGAAGTCTCATACAGTATGAAGAAATAATTAAGATTAAATTCCAAATCCCAAGTCCCAAATTACAAATAAATCACAATGACCAAAATTTGAAATTCCAAACCGGTCGGCTTAGTGTTCCTTCACATAAATACGGTGACGTATTTCGAGCGTTGAGGCGCCCGATATGCAAGGCGCGGGAAGGGAGCCCCGCCGTCGGCGGGGTGACCGACGCGCAACACAGCAGATCGGGATGCATCGACGGTCGAATGCCACCGTATTTATGTGACGGAGCACTTAGCTCGGGTAGCCACCCAGCCGCGCAGCTTTTCGGCGTGTTCCTCCTTACGCCGAAGCTAAGTTGTTTTGGTCATCGGTTATTGGAACTTGTGATTTATTTGTTATTTGGGACTTGGGATTTGGAATTTTATTGAGTTATGTTTAATAAAAAGTTTATAAAATCAGGTTCAAGCAATGACTAAAACCCAAATCAGAAACTTCTGTATCATAGCTCATATCGACCATGGCAAATCTACCCTGGCTGACCGGTTTCTGGAGATCACCGAGACGATAAAACCACGGGATTTTCGCGATCAGGTACTGGATGATATGGACCTGGAGCGGGAACGGGGGATAACGATTAAATCGCATCCGGTCCAGATGCAATACCGTAACAAAGATGGGCAGGATTATACATTATATTTGATCGACACCCCCGGTCACGTTGATTTCTCCTACGAGGTATCCCGCAGCCTCTCCGCCTGTGAAGGAGCTATCCTTCTGGTAGACGCTGCCCAGGGAGTTCAGGCCCAGACTGTCGCGAATTTTTATCTGGCACTGGATGCGGGGCTGGAGATTATCCCGGTTCTTAATAAGGGCGATCTTCCTAATGCCGACCCGGACCGGTGTCTCCGGCAGTTGAAGGACCTGGCCGGTTTCAAAGAAGAAGAGGTCTTGCGGATCAGTGCCAAGAGTGGAGACGGTGTGGCCGAACTGTTGGAATATGTTGTTGGTCGGGTTCCTCCACCCAGCGGGCGCTCCGATCAGGCGCTTCAGGCTTTGATTTTTGACTCCCACTACAATACGTTCCGCGGTGTGATTATTTACATTCGGCTCTTTGCCGGAAAGTTGTCACGGGGGGATAAGGTTCTCCTGATGAATAGTGAAAGAGGATATGAAGTCCAGGAGGCAGGAGTTTTCCGCCCGGAGATGGAAGCGGTAGAAGGACTATCCGCCGGTGAGGTGGGATATATTATCGCGAATATCAAGGAGCCGGCTGATGTGCTGATCGGGGACACCCTGACTACTGCCGCCCATCCCTGTTCAGAACCTCTTTCCGGCTTTAAGGAACTGCGTCCCATGGTCTTCAGCGGGCTCTATCCGATCAACAGCGCCGATTACGAAGATATGAAGACGGCGCTGATTAAGCTTCGCCTGAACGATCCTTCTTTTGTCTATCAGCCGGAGAATTCTCAGGCTCTGGGATTCGGATTTCGGTGCGGCTTTCTGGGGCTTTTGCATATGGATATTGTCAATGAGCGCCTCCAGCGTGAGTACGGGATCAATCTGGTGATGACCACTCCCAGTGTCGTCTACCAGGTCAGCACCACTGACGGCCGGGAGATGATTCTGGATAATCCTGTCCTTCTCCCGGAACGCAATCGGATAACCGAGGTCCGGGAACCGTTTATCCGGGCTTTTATTATTACTCCTAACGATCATATCGGCGCGATCATGCAGATTGTCCAGGACAGGAGAGGGGAGTGCATCGCCACCGAGAGCCTGGGTGTTAAGAGTGTTATTCTAACCTTCGAACTCCCTCTAAACGAGGTGGTGATTGATTTCTATGATTTGATTAAGTCGGTAACCCATGGATACGGTTCCCTGGATTATGAGTATATCGGGTATCGCCCCAGTAGTTTGGTGAAGCTGGAGATCCTGCTTAACGCGGAGGTTGTAGATGCTTTTTCAAGCCTGGTACATCATACCAAGGCCCGGTCGAGAGGGTTAAAGATGGTGGAGCGATTGAAGGCGGTGATTCCCCGTCAGATGTTCAAGATCGCTGTTCAGGCTTCCGCCGATGGCCAGGTAATCGCCCGCGAGACGATCAAGCCTTTTCGAAAGGATGTTACCGCGAAATTATATGGAGGTGACCGGACCCGAAAAGACAAGCTCTTAAAGAAACAGAAAGCCGGAAAGAAGAAGATGAAGATGGTAGGCCAGGTTCAGGTCCCCCAAAAAGCGTTTATCGAGGTGCTTAAGTTGGGATGATTAGAAAAGTGAGATATAGGCAATAATTTAATGCTTCCACTCCGGCTGTTCCCTATGTGCATTTTACCGGTGCGGCGAGGCGAATATTTTAACTTTAGGCACTTAAAACTTTAGGCACTTCGTAACTTTGCCCGAGCCGGAGGCGAGGGCTATAGAATATGAACTTTGGTTAATTTCTTCAAAGTCTCCCATAATTCATCCTGGGTTTTGCAGGAGAGGAGAGTTTTGCGGGTCTCTACTGTGCTGAGGGACTGAATCAGTCCGGCCAGGAGGGTGAGATAGAAGGCGCTGGAGGATATCGGTATTACGATAAAGAAAAATATTTTTGTCAGGCCGTTCTTCGGCGCGCCACATTTAAGGCCTTTCTTCTTCAGTCCGAGGGCTACCGTAAGAGATCCGGCATCAATTCCGCGGACATGAGGGAAGGCTAAACCGTGTTCGAGGGCGGTACTGGTAATGGCTTCTCTCTCCAATGCGGTGTTGATTAAAATAGCGGGGTCATTGTGATAGAACTGTTCCGCGATCAATGTTCCCAGTTCAGTTATAACGCCTTCTTTGGTATCGGCCTGGAGATTGGGGATCATAAGCTTTTTAGATGAGAAGCGGTCTATTCCCAGGCGGGGCAGTCTCGTGCGGAGCAGGTCGTCATTAATTGTCAGTTTTTCTCCCTGGTAGGGATAAAGATACCGGGCGCAATTCGGACAATGATAGAGTTTGTCCAGGTGAAGTAAATCAGCGCAGAGCGAGACCGGGAGATCGATCCCGCAGCCATAGCAGGTTTCGCCAACCACCGGGGCTATGGCGGGTGGAGTACACTCCTGGAGTTCCTGAAAAAAGTCCGCTTCCTCATCCGGAAGTTTTTTTAGGAGAGAGGTGATGGATTTATCCAGTAGTTTAAGATTATTTCCATTCCCCGAGACGGAATGTTCATCTTTAGCAAAGTAAAGTTCCTGGAGCTGGATCAGGCGGTTATATAGTTCTTTCATATTATTTTCCATCTGGGACAATACCTTGTGTAAATTGAATTTTTTAGACTGTAGTTTGCGGGAAATATCATATAATTAATAAATTGTAAAAATCAAGGAAAAAATGTAGGAGGATCCGGTTATGAAAAAGAAGGCGTCGATTGGAAAGAAAATATTTATCGGGGTGGCAATCTTAGTTATCCTATTATTGGTGGTTGGAATAGGAGGTGTGATCTATCTCAACCATTACTTGAACTCTCCGGAGTTCCTGGTCAAGATCCGTGAAGAAGCACAGGCTCAGGCCGGGGTGGATATCCAGATCGGTTCTCTGTCAGCCTCAATCTTCAAGGGGTTTGTGATTGAGGATGTTGTTCTGGGGTCTCCGGCAGGCGGCGATCCCCCTATATTTAAGGTAGATGAGATTGTTCTCAAGTATGACCTGAGTGATCTGCTGGGGAAGAAGATCACCATTAATAAGGTCCTGATTGCCTCCCCCCGGATTCAATTGAGGAAGGACGCGGAGGGGGAGTGGATTATCCCGGGGAGCGGGAAGGGGAAAGAGAAGCCTCCCCCATCCGGTCCAGAAAAGCGGAAAGAGGAAGAAAAGCCTGCTGAAAAAGAATCATCCTGGAAGATATCAATTGAGTCGCTCCAGGTAACGGACGGTTCGGTGAAATTGATAATGGGGAAGAAGTATGACCCGGTACTGATTGAGGGTCTCAATCTTGATGCTAAATTGCTTCAGTTAACTGAACCGCGTGAGATCGATGGGCGTCTTGATATCGATGGTATTATTATTAAGGGTGAGACACTGGTAAGTGCTATCGGTGCCGATCTCCATCTCAAGGGGATGGAAGAGCTGACCGCGGCGATCAAGGCTGTGGTAGCTTCCGGAAGTCTCACCGGAAAAATTACCGCGGACTTGAAAGATCAGGCTAAGATCCCATACCAGGCCCAGCTGGACCTGAAAAAGATTGATATCGCGATACTGATGAAGCCATTTTTCCCGGAAGAGGGAGGAACAAAGGTTACGGGGAAGATATTCGGAGAGGTCAAAGCCAATGGGTATGCTCAAGATTCTGATTCGCTGACCGCGGAAGGTGACCTTGATATCAAGGATGGGACGATCTCTGAGAATCCAATCCAGAATCTGCTTGCTCGCCTGATGAACGATAATGAAAATATTAAGACAATAACGTTCGATCAGGCCGACGCTAAGTTTACGTTTAAGCGGATGGTACTTAATCTGGATCGGCTGACCATACATTCCCATAAGGTTATAATCACTGCCCTGGGGACAATTGACTACAACCGGGATCAGGAGATGGATATGGGTATCGGGGTTAACTTCGCGGATAAACTGGTGGGTGATATTAAACCGAAGGAGATCCGGGGTATATTCCAACCATCCACGGAGTTTAAAGAATATCAGGAGTTTCAATTTAAGGTCTGGGGGACGCCGGAAAAGCTGGAGAATGATCTGGCCGCCCGCCTGGTTCAGGAGGGGGCTTCAAGCTGGCTCAAGGATGAACTCTTCAAGAAAGACCGGAAGAAAGAAGAGGATCCTAATCTGACCGATGAGGAAAGACAGAAGAAGGTGGATAAGCGGGAGAAGAGGGAAAAACAGGTAGAGGAAGGTCTGGATAAGATCTTTAAGTTATTCTGAAAATAGTTCAGGGGATCAGGATATCAGGAGATCAGGATACCAGGTTATCAGGAGATCAGGATACCAGGTTATCAGGGGATCAGGATATCAGGTTGCCAGGCGAGGCCATCTGATATCCTGATCCCCTGATAACCTGGTATCCTGATCCCCTGAATTTTTGTAGAGAAAAAAATCATGGGCATATTAAAACGAATTAAAAAGAATCATCACGTAACCCGTTTTAGAAGGTATCTGGTTTATCTGGCGGCGCTGGGGTTTCTTTCCCTGGCCCGACATCTTTCCTGGGAGCAGATAGTATCCTGGGGGCGTAGGTTGGGACGGTTCGGGTTTCTCCGGGTTAAATATGGACGGAAACTGACACTGGATAACCTGACCCGGGTCTTTGGCGAGGAGTTAACCGAGGAGGAGATACTGGGTATCGCGGAGAGGGTCTATCAGAATATGGCTGTTACCGCGCTGGAGTTCCCCAGAATATCATTGATGTCGGATCGGGAATTTTTGCGGTTAGTTGATTATGATGAGGGAGATATTCAGCATCTCTGGAGTCTTCTGGATAAGAAGAAAGGGGTTATATTTGCCAGCGCCCATATGGGGAATTGGGAGATGCTGGCCGGCCTGGGGGGGCGTCTGGGGTTTAAGATGTCGATCCTCTTTAAGCCGTCCACAAATCCGTATCTTAATCGGATCTGGTTTGGTCTCCGGAGCAGAAATCGATTGATAGATATTACGAAAAATCTTTCTCTGGTGACTAAACGGCTCAGGGATAACGAGGTGGTATGTATCCTCTTTGATGAGAACGCCAGGAGTAGGGGGGTGAAGATCCCATTCTTCGGCATGCCCGCGTCAACTTACCGGGGGCCAGCCTATTTCGCCCTCCGTACCCGGACACCTATAGCCTGCGCGTATTTTATCCGGCAAGAGGACGGCAGGCACCGTCTGATTGTCGAGCGGGTCATCGAACCGGAGCGTACCGGAGACCTGGAGAAAGATATTATCTCCGTCATGACGGAGATGAACCGGAGCCTGGAGAAGATGATCAGAAAGTACCCCGACCAGTGGAACTGGGTCTATAAACGGTGGTCGTGAATGGGGGGTAGGCAGTAGGGAGTGGGCAGTAGATACGACACGGAGTGGGGGAGCTGTCTGTGGGAGAGCTTTTTAAGCCCGTGTCCAGTCCTGATTTAAAGTTGTCACTTTTTCTGGTTAAAACTTCTTCTTCCCCCTACCTCGTCCCCTTTTATGACAGGACCATTACAGACAAGACTATTAACCCCCTACCTCGGCCCCTTTTCATGACAGGACGATTGCAGACAGGACTATTAACCCACTACCTCGGCCTCTTTTAATCGTCCTGTCTGCAATCGTCCTGTCTTAATTCTTTTTGCCTTTAATAGTCCTGCCTGTCGTTGAACGTTGGAAGTTGAGCGTTGAATGTTGAACGTTCAGTTTTTATCTGTTGTTCTAAGGTGGCAGTTCTGTCCACTCCCCACTCCCTACACCGCCGCCGCGGCGGCTCCGATCAGATTGGCGTTCTCCATCTGGAGGAGGGCGAAACGGGTTGGGCTTTGGGGTTTGTCGTTGAGCAGGTCGGCCAGCTTTTCCCGTACCCGGCTATGGTATTCCGGGTTATTGTTGATAACTCCGCCCTCGGCCAGAATTCCTACCTTCCCTGATGAGTTAAGGAGATCGATCAATCCTGCCAGCCCGGCGGCAACCAGGTCGGCGGAGCGGTTGATTAAAGTAAGAGCTAACTCTCCATCCGGCGAATCCCCATTCTTATAAGCTAAGTTGAATACATCCCTGGTATCGGGGTAGGGGGGTGAGGTCCGGCCTTCCTTTATGAAGGAGAATATCTGGGGGATGAATCTACCCGAAACAGTCTTCTCCATCATCTGTAGTCCGGTATTATTTCTGGTAGCATCCAATTCATTATCGAACCGGCTGAGGTGCGGCGGATAGAAGTTTCCTGATTCCAGATTGACCGCCATCCTGTCATGATCATAATCATTATTGAGTAACTTCGCGGACAAAAGACGGGTTGGGAGATAGGCGGCCATATTAGTCCCTGTTCCCACAATCAATCCAATAAAATCGCTGAACTCTCCCGCAGCGTCGAACTCCAGGCTTGCTCCCATCAGTGAAGCAACGGTATCATTTAGAATAGAGATGTTGCTGCTCCCATAACCTTTCTCCCGGAAAGCGGATAAGAGCAGGTTGCCAACCTTCTTCCCGACTACGTCCGGCACATTAAGCTGTTTATTCCAGCGGATGAGTATCCCGTCCCGGTCGGGTGTGGCCGTGGTAGGGTAAGAGAAACAATATCCGATCGGCAGACCGGGGGGAGGTGACAGTGAAAGGGCCAGGTCAGCCTGGCAGGCAAAAAAGTCCCCGGCGCTTTCCCAGTCAGACCGGAGAGGAGTAACAGTCGGACCTTTCTCAATTATGACTTTACCTTCCGGGGAGAAAGTTATTATAGCCGCACGGATATTGGTCCCGCCGATATCGATGACCATCGCTCTGCCACCATATTCTACCGATGGCGGAGGGAGATAGGTGGCCAGCGCTTTGATCTCACCGCCATCCGTCTTTAGCCCCTCCCGGATCCGCGCCGCCATTGCTTTGCGAATATCTTCCAGGTGATCCGGAGAGAGTTTCAGTTCTTCCCACTTATCTCTTGCTGAGTTCATCTGATTCCCCATGAATTAGAACGTTGAAAGTTGAGAGTTGCACGAAAGACAGGTGCCGGTTGCCTGTGCTCAGCGACCTGATATCCCGATTCTCTGATGTCCTGATCTCCTGAACTTAGACACTGGTCAGATATACCACATATTAAATTTTCCGAAGGAAGATTTAATAGTTGAAGAAACTACCCCCGATAAATTCCCGCAGGATTGAGGTGGACGGCACATCCGTCTCCGAGATGGGAGCAAACCAGGATAAAAACAGGAGGAGCCGTTCTACCTCCAGATACTCCGGGTTGTCCGGGGTGGTGTCCAGCAGGGCCAGTTCAGCATAGTTCTTCAAAACCGAGTGTTCGTAGATCAGAGCGGAATTGAAGAATACATCGGCATTTTCCTGAAAGGGAAATATATTGCGTCTCTCTCCCCGCCTGACCGAGGGCCACCTCCGGATGGTGTCGAGAGCTGACCACCCCCGAAAGATCCGGTCCCGGACAATTCTCCTCAGGAGCCTGGTGTCGGAGGTGAAGATTCTGGTATGATCATCGACCTGTAACTGGGTCAGAGCGCTGATATAGATGAGGAATTTATATTCCGTAGGAATGGAGGAAGATACTTTGCCATTGAGGCAATGAATACCTTCTATCAACAATATTTTTCCCGGAGTGAGCTGGATGGGGAGGGTAATCTTTTTTCTGCTCCCTGTTTTAAAATCAAATAGCGGCGCTTCAATCAAATCTCCCTCGATCAGCCGCTGAAGATGATGGTTAAATAATTCCAGATCGACCGCTCCCAGTGATTCGAAATCATGTTCACCGGCAGCGTCGAGGGGGGTGTCGTCCCGGTCCCTAAAATAGTTATCCATGCTCAAAATTACCGGTTCCAGTCCATTGACCCGGAGCTGGATGCTCAGCCGTTTGGCGAAGGTGGTTTTGCCGGAGGCGGAAGGACCGGCAATTAAGATTAATTTCAAAGAGTCTCCCCGGCCGTCGATCTCATCGGCAATGGCGGCGATCTTCTTGGAATGGAGCGCTTCGGCCACAATAATAAGATTCCTGACTTTGCCGCTCACGCAGAGTTTGTTCAATTGCCCGACATTTTCCACCGAGAGGATTTTATTCCAGTCCCGGGTCTCCTGATAAGCCGAGAAAAGTTTCTTCTCCCGCCGCATGGGCGATATGGTGGTCGGTTTTCGCCAGGTGGGGAAGCGCAGGATAAAGCCCTGCTCGTATGGTGCTACCGCGAATATGGTGATCTGGCCGGTGGTGGGAGTAACGGGACCGTTGTAGAATTCCCGGATTTCCCCGCAACCGATCAGGCATACCTCCGAGGAGTGCTGGCACTCCAGGAGGTTCATCTTGTCAATAAACCCCTCCTCCTGGAAATATGTTCTGGCTTCCTGATAGTGGAGATAATGTTTGGTGAAAGGAAGGTTTTCTCGGATTATATCATTGATGGATCCTGCAATCGCGGTTATATCTGATTTAAGCAGTTCCCTCCCCAGATCCAGATCAAAATAGTAGCCATTGGAGAGGGATTGGCCGATGGAGAGATGCTGGCCCGGGAATAACCTATGAACGGCTTCAATCAGAATCAGGGTGGCGCTCCGCCGGTAGATGGCAAAGCCTTCCCGATCACGGTAGTTTACGGTCCGCAGTTCACAGTTATCGTTAAGGAGATAGTCCGGATCAAGCAGATGATTGTACAGCACCACCCCCAATGTCAGCAGCGGAGGTTTCCCCGGATTCTTTTTCATCACCGCCCCGACCGTAACACCTCCGGGATATACCTGATCTTTGCCGTCAATGGTAATTGTTATATTATTCATTCTTGATCGCTCCTGGGGTTCAAAAATCTCGATACCAAATCTTGAATTACGCAGTTTTCCCGGCCGAAGATATAACCCGGCCCGAGACCAATCATAATAAATGAGAATTATTCCCCGGGCAAGCGGAAAGTGGGAAGGGGGAATGGGAAATGGGGAATGGAGAAGGGATTAGCGGAGGGCAGAAGGGAAGAAGGGCTTCGAATATACGATATCTAATGGCCAATAACCAATCTCCCCATAGTAAAAAAATTAAGGCAGGACGATTGCAGACAGGACGATTAAAAAAAAGTAATTAAAGGCAGAATGATTGAAGACAAAGGAGATTAAGGCAGAATAACAAGTAACATGTTGTTGGAAATATTTTGTTAATAAAGATACGAGGCGAGGTTAATCATTCTGCCTTCAAAAGGCCGAGCTGTGAAAAAAAGAACAATTTAATATCCGTATCCATTAGAGAGGCGAATCTTTTAACTTTAGGCACTTAAGGCACTTTCAACTTTAAGCACTTAAGAACGTTGCCCGAGCGAAGCGAGGGCTAAGTTCCTGTATCGGAATTTCCCCGAAATACTTCGGGATCCCGAGTTGTTTAATATTAAGTCTCGGGACAATAAACCGCGGATTAAGCGGATTAAACGGATTATGTTCTCCGTAATTCAGTAAAATTCGTGTAATTCGCGAAATTCGTAGTTCATTTTTTCTTTGAATTCGTGAAGATTCGCGAGATTCGCGGTTTAATTAGTTGCGAAGCTATGTTATTTATCGGGTTACCGGGATATCCCCGGCAGAGCCGAAATACACCCGGGTGATCCCTCTAATCGCCCATAAACCGGAAATTTCCCGGAAGATGCCGATGGAACTGCTTCCATTGCCGTCATAGTCTTGGGGAAGAGGTTGATCGGAGGCAGTTCCAAAATATGTTCTGGTTACTCCTCTGATTGCCCAGAGTCCGGTAGAGGGGCGATAGATTCCGATCTCCCAGAGATTGTCCCCATCGTAGTCAGATGGGGCCGGGGTATCGATTGCGCCTCCGAAATAAATTCGGCTGATCCCTCTGATCGCCCAGAGTCCGGATGAGGGGCGAAAGATCCCGGCTCCGGCAGTCCCGTCGCCATTGTAATCTCCGGGTAAGGGTTGGTCGTCTGAAGCGCCAAAATACATACGGGTGATGGACCGGGCAGCCCAGAGACCGGTTTGATTACGATATATCGCGGCATCGACATTGCCGTCTCCGTCATAATCTGCCGGAACCGGAGTATCACCGCCTCCTCCATAGTAAAATCGGCTTATTCCGCGGATTGCCCAGAGTCCGGTGCCGCTCCGGAAGATCGCAATTTCTCCGGTCCCATCGCCGTTATAATCATAACTGACCGGGATATCTTCCCCTCCGCCGAAATATATCCGGGATGATCCTCGTAGTGCCCAGAGTCCGGTTGAACCGCGGTAGATCCCGATCCGGATGTCTGCCATTGAGGGTGTAGGGCTGGGTGATGTCGGGATAATGGTTGGAGTGGCCGGCAGGGTGGAGGAAGAAGCCGGGGTTGGATCAGGCGATGGCGTTGGCGTATTCTCCGGCCCGGGGTCTGGAGGGGATGATGTAGGTGAGGCGGTCAGGGCTGGAGTGGGCGAAATTATTAGTATCGGGGATGGTGTTATGACCGGCGCGGGTGTAATTGTTGATACCGGGGTGGGGGAATTCTCCGGGGAGGATGTTGGAGAAGGAATTATTGTCGGTGCTGCTGTGGGAGATCGGAAGAGCGTCGTGTAGGGAAAGAGTGTAGATCTCGGTGGTCGCCGTATCATTAAAAAAAAAAAAGAGAGAGAGAAAAAAAAACTCTTTTATCATTTTTTTCTTTCCAAAATAAAACTGTCTCTGTTGCTAGACTGATATCTCAGTGCTATGACTTACAGTGTATATGTTGACA
>CAKZYZ010000147.1 GCA_937885075.1 uncultured bacterium
ACGAAGGTCACGAAGAACACGAAGAAAAACAAAGAAAACTATGGAATTTTCCTTTGTTTCTTCAAATTCCTTCGTGAACTTCGTGTTCTTCGTGGTTTAAAAGGCTTTTCGAGTAAGGTCTAGCTAATATGGTCATAACTCAACCAAACCGGTCAAAATACACAGACGCCCCCGATTTTGCGGGGACCGAAGCACAAAGAAAAGACGGTCGTTAAACGAAAATAATATTCGCGTAGATTAGTGATCCCCGCAAAATAACCGGAGTTTATCCCGCCGACGGCGGGAGAGAGATAGTTGATAGTTTATGGTTGTCGGTTAACAGTAGGAAAAACCACTAAGTTAGGTTCAAATATGAATTTATTCAAATTCGTGTACCCGCAAAATGATATATTGTCATCGCGGGGTAAAAATTAGTGGACAGTAAAGTGGCCGTACCGAGGCGAAACATCAATTAGATTAATTCACAGAAAAGGAGAAAATATGATGATAGAGAGAATACTGAGAGGAATGGGCGGTTTTTTTGTCCTGCTCAGTCTGGCCCTGTCAGTCTGGGTAAATATCAACTGGCTCTGGTTTACCGCTTTTGTCGGTTTGAACCTGCTCCAGTCCGCCTTTACCAACTGGTGCCCGATGATGTGGATCTTAAAGAAATTCGGGCTGGAGTGTCCGCTCGGGGAGAAGTAATAATGAAGATAAACAGCTATCTGAACCTCCGGGCATTTATGATGTTCGCTCTGTTCGGACCCGCGCTTCTCCTCCCATCTCCGGCTTGGCCGGAAGATGAGCACGCCGGACATACCATGGCCGCGCCAGCGGAGCCGGAGATCGAATACTGGACCTGCGGAATGCATCCGTCGGTTAAGATCTCGCCGGAGCAATACGATAAGGGGAGTACCCAGTGTCCGATCTGTTCCATGGATCTGGTGCCGGTTTATAGTGCCTCACGGGAGGGTGAGGCTGAATCGGGAGAGGAGACCCCGGCCCGGCTCACGCTCAGTAAACGGTCCCGGCGTCTGGCCGGGATCGAGACCACGGAAGTAGTGCGTCTCCCCCTCTTTAAAGAGATTTATACCGTGGGGACGGTGACCTATGACGAGGGAAAGGTGGCGCTGGTCTCCGCCTGGTTTGCCGGTCGGATCGACCGACTCTTTGTCGATTTTACCGGAGTGCCGGTAAAGAAGGGCGACCATCTGGTCTGGATCTACAGCCCGCGGCTGATCACCGCCCAGGAGGAATATCTCCTCTCGCTGAAAGCCGCCCGACGGTCCGGGGAAAATTACCAGGGGGCGGATGAGCTTTTACAGGCCAGCCGCCGCAAACTCCTCCGCCTCGGCCTCACCGAGGAACAGGTGCAAAAACTGGAGGAAGAGAAAGAAGTCCAGGACCATATCACGGTCTACTCACCGATCGGAGGGACGGTCATCCATAAGAACGCGGTGGAAGGGATGTATGTTAAGGAAGGAGAGCCGATCTATAAAGTAGCGGATCTTACCAGTCTCTGGGTGACGATCGATATCTACGAGTATGAGCTGGGCTGGGTCAAGCTTTACCAGGAGGTGGAGATAACCCTGCCGGCCTTTCCCGGCGAAGTATTTTCGGGGAAGATCGCGTTTATCGACCCCTTCCTCAATCCCAAAACTCGGACCGCCAAAGTCAGGGTCAACCTCCCCAACCCCGACCTCCGTTTCAAGCCGGAGATGTACGTCAATGCCCGGATCCGGGTCCCCCTGAGCGAGTTCGGGATGCTCCTCTCCCCGGCGATGATCGGGAAGTATATCTGCCCCATGCATCCCGAGGTGGTATCGGAAGAAGCCGGGAGCTGCCCCCGATGCGGGATGGACCTGATCAAAGTCGAAGGGGAGATGATCGGGGAGACACATTATG
Source organism: uncultured bacterium (assembly GCA_937885075.1). GTDB lineage: Bacteria > Auribacterota > Erginobacteria > Erginobacterales > Erginobacteraceae > CAKZYZ01. Next base: position 1,885 of record CAKZYZ010000147.1, read on the forward strand.
TTTGCCCGATGGGGTGCGTCGAGCCCCGGGACGATCCGGGGAGGTGCCCGGAATGCGGAATGAATATGGTAAAGGAGATAGTGGCACCGGCTGAAGACGCAACCTCCCTGGCCATCCCCCGGAGCTCCGTTCTGGAGACGGGGAGGAGACAGATCGTCTGGGTGGATGAGGGAAAGGGAAAATATGAAGCCCGGACGGTCACACTTGGCCCCGCTGCCACGGCTGAAATAAACGGGACGGAAGAACCGTATTTCCCGGTCCTATCCGGTCTAAGAGAAGGAGAGCTGGTGGTAACCCGGGGCAACTTCCTGATCGACTCCCAGAGCCGCCTGACCGGTTCCGCCTCCAGCGCATTCGGTGGAGCTCTGGGGGAGGGAGAAGCCCCGGCCATGTCTGGTCATCAACATTAATCATATATTAATGAAAAGATTCTTGAACCACGAAGGACACGAAGAGCACGAAGGTAGACTTTGGAAATAGATAAAGGCACCACATATTTACTGTTTTGGAATTTCCCGTCTAAAGCCAGGTCTACAACAATAAATTCGTGTAATTCGCGTTATTCGTAGTTCATTTAGTTATATTTAGCGAAGATTTGCGAGCAGCGCAAAATGACCTGCGGTCATCGCGGGGTAAAATTCGCGGTTAAATCAGTTGCGAAGCTAAGTTCTAAATAAGTTGCTTCGTGAACTTCGTGTTCTTCGTGGTTGAAATGAAATGTGAGGAGATTCTGTGATCGGTAAACTAATAGAATGGTGTCTGAAGAACCGCCTCCTGGTACTGGCAATCTACATCCTAATCGTCGGCGCCGGGGTCTGGTCGATGTACAATACTCCGGTCGATGCCATCCCCGACATCGGCGAGCTCCAGGTGATCGTCTTCGCCGACTGGCCGGGACGATCCCCTCGGGATATCGAAGACCAGATCATCTACCCGCTTACCACCAACCTCCTCGGGATCCCCAAGGTCAAGACCATCCGTTCCTCCTCGGCCTTTGGTTTCGGGATGGTCAATATCATATTTGATGATGGGACCGACTATTACTGGGCTAGAACCAGGGTGCTGGAGCGTCTCAACTTTGCTCAAAAGGATCTCCCCCCCGGGGTTACGGCGGTCCTGGGGCCCGATGCCACCGCCCTGGGCCAGATCTTCTGGTACACGGTGGAGAATGGTTACTTCTGTCCCGATCACCCCGGACTTAAATTCGATGAAGCCGGTGAATTGCCGGAAGAAGAGCGGTCCCGCTTACTCTCGACCCTGCCCGAGGAGGCCCGCCACGAGACCAAGAACCTGACCCGTTATGGTCCGGGACGGTGCCCGCTCGATGGTCAGCCTCTTCTCCAATCCCGCTACGACCTGGGACGTCTCCGTTCCATCCAGGACTGGTATGTCCGCTACGGACTGAACTCTGTCGCGGGGGTCTCGGAAGTGGCCAGTGTGGGAGGATATATTCGGCAGTACCAGATTGACGTGGACCCCAACAAGCTTATCGCCTATAACATCCGACTCTCCGATGTCTTCAACGCGGTCCGACGTTCCAATATAGATGTAGGGGCCAAGGTTTTCGAGGAGGGCGGGGTAGAGTTTATCGTGCGGGGGATTGGTTTTATCAAGTCGGTCACGGATGTGGAGGAGATTGTGGTCGGTGCTCAGAGCGGGGTTCCGATCTATATCCGGGATATAGCCTTCGTACAACTGGGACCGGACTTCCGGCGGGGAGCGCTGGATAAGGAGGGAGCGGAGGTGACGGGAGGGGTGGTGGTGATGCGCTATGGGGAGAATCCGCTCACGGTTATCAAAGGGATAAAAGATAAGATTGAGGAGCTTTCCCCTGGTCTCCCCCCGGGAGTACGGATTGTTCCCTTCTATGACCGGACCGGCCTGATCAAACGGGCGGTCGCCACTCTCCGGGATACCCTGGAGATGGAGATCGTCATCACGATCGTGGTAATCGGAATCTTTCTCCTCCATTTCGCCTCCAGCCTGATCGTCTCAATCGTTCTTCCGGTTGGCGTCCTGATCGCCTTTATCCTGATGAGATTCATCGGAGTGGACTCCAATATCATGAGCCTGGGGGGGATTGCGATCGCGATCGGGGTGATGGTGGATGCCGGGATCGTAATGACCGAGAATATCTACCGTCATCTGGCCGAGGCCGGCGCGGCGGTGAGAGGGAAACTCTCTGCCCGGGATCGGGTCGAAGTCACCATCGCCGCGGCGAAAGAGGTGGGTCACCCCGTTCTCTTCGCGCTGCTGACCACCATCGTCTCCTTCATCCCGGTCTTCTCGCTCACAGGCCAGGCTGGGCGCCTCTTCCGTCCCCTGGCCTTCACCAAGACCTTCGCCATGGTGGGCGCGGCGGTAATCGCTCTGACTTTGATACCGGTGCTGGCCTCTCTCTTTCTCCGCGGGCGGTTAAAGTCGGCGGAGAAAAACCGGACTTCCCGGCTTCTCCGGAAGATCTACCGTCCCACTCTGCGCTGGTCGCTCAAGCGAAAATGGGTGATTCTCACCGCCGCGGGTCTGGTTCTGGCCCTCGGGGTCTATCTCGCCCCCAAGATCAACAAGGAATTTATGCCGCCTTTGAATGAGGGGAACCTCCTCTTCATGCCGGTTCTTCTTCCCGGCGCCTCTCTTACCCTGGTTAAGGAGGTCATGAAAACTCAGGATATTATTCTGGCCTCCGATTTTCCCGAGGTGGCCGGTGTGGTCGGCAAACTGGGACGGGCGGAGACTCCGACCGATCCCGCGCCGGTCCTGATGATTGAGACCATCATCAATCTCAAACCGGAATCGGAATGGCCGGAGAGGATAGAGAACGACCGCTGGTATACCAGGCTCCCTCTGGCCGGCGGATTTTTTAAAAACCTCTGGCCGAAACGAAGGCTGACCCGTGAGGAACTGATCAACCGGATCTGGCTGGGGCCGGAACTGAAGATTCCGGGGGTGAGCAATATCGTTACCCAGCCGATTCGGAACCGGATCGATATGCTGGCGACCGGGATTCAGACTCCGATCGGGGTCAAGGTCTTCGGGGATGACTTGAAAAAGATCGAAGAGATCGCGATCCAGGTCGAGAAGATTGTCGCCGCCATACCGGGCGCGGTGGCTCCCTACGCGGAGCGGATCGGCAACCGACCCTACCTGGAGATCGAGATCGACCGGAAAGAGGCGGCCCGTTACGGCATCCGCCTGGGGGATGTCCAGGATGTGATTGAGACCGCTATCGGGGGGAAGAACCTCACCACTACGGTCGAAGGGCGGGAGCGGTATCCTGTGCGGGTGCGATATCTTCGGGAATTGAGGGATAATATGGAAGCACTGAATCGAATCCTGGTTCCCACCCCGATGGGCGCCCGTATCCCCCTCTCCCAGCTCGCGATGTTAAAGAAGGTTCCCGGTCCGGCCAAGATCGGGAGTGAGAACACTACCCCCTACGCCCGGGTCTTCATCTCGGTCGATCCGGAAGTTACCGGGGTGGTGGACTTTGTCCGGCGCGCCCGAAAGATCGTGCGGGAACAGGTGAAACTCCCCGCCGGGTACTACATCACCTGGAGCGGGCAGTGGGAGTCGGAGCAGGAGGCCAACCAGAGGATCTTCGGCTGGCGGATCTGGCAGGGGGAGATAGGAACACTCTGGGTGGCCCTCTTTGTCATATTTCTACTCCTCTATATGGCTTTTAAATCCGTTCGCTCACTCCTGGTGGTATCCACCGGGCTTCCCATATCCCTGATCGGGGGAATTATCTTTATCTGGCTGCTGGATTTTAAGATGAGTGTCGCGGTCTGGGTGGGATTTATCGCCCTCTTCGGCGTAGCTACCGATAACGCTCTGGTCCTGGTCTCCAGCCTGGATAACCTCTTCCGGAAGAGAGAGATGAAGAATATCCGAGAGATCCGGGAGACGGTGATCGAAGGCGGTCTGCTCCGAATCCGTCCGGCGATGATGACAACGACGACGACCATTCTGGCCCTCCTGCCGATTATGTTCGCCACCAGTACCGGATCCGAAGTGATGAAGCCGATGGCCGCGCCCACTGTGGGAGGACTGATTACCGCCACCCTCTCCAACATGATCCTGGTCCCGGTCCTCTACTGCTGGATCGCGGAGTGGCGACTGAAAAGAAAATTAAAAGAACCCGGGGGAGAACAAGGGGAGTCAAATGATTGAGACCGGAAAAGTAATTGAGATCAAAGGAGATCGGGCGGAGGTCGCTCTCCCCCCGACGGAAGGCTGCGCCTCCTGCAAAAAATGCGCCATGGGCCGGACCGGTAAATATATGACTCTGGAGGCGGAAAACCCGGTCGCGGCCCGGGTGGGTGACGAGGTGGCGGTGGAAGTCCCCCGGCGGGACCCGCTGGTGGCGGCCTCGCTTCTCTTCGGTCTGCCCTTGCTGGGGATGCTGGCCGGTATCATAGCCGGCACCTTGCTGGAGCGCGCCCTGGGCTGGGACTCCGAAGTGCCGGCTCTGGTCCTGGGGGGTGTCTTGCTGGTGGGCTCATTTTTTCTGGTAAAGCTACGGGAGAAGAAGTTTGCCCGGCAAAAAGAACGACGGGTCAGGATAGTGCGGATATGTAAGCCTGGCCCCGCAGCCTTGGCCCCGCGCCCCTGACCCCTCACCCCTAACCCCTCTCCCACAGGGAGAGGGGGACGGCAGGAGGACGCTTTCGCCCGGCCTCCCAGGCCCCCCTCTCCCCGTGGGAGAGGGTGCCCCCCGATAAAATCGGGGGGTGGGTGAGGGGGTGGGTGAGGGGGACGGCAGGAGGGCACTTTTGCTCAGGCCACCCTCTTACTCCGTATTTCACGAGGCGTCTAACGGTCTTCAACGATCTTTAACGTTTTTTATCTTCAACGTCTTTATTTTTTAACGTTAGCGCCGGAGGCGCTAAATCCTATGATTCTGGAATTAATTATATTTATCTCCGTCCTGGTGATCATCTTCACCCTGGAGGGGGTCTTTCCCTACTTCAAGGGGCGGACGAACCGCTTCCGGCACGCGGTCCCCAACATCGCCCTCGCCGTCATCGGCGGACTGATCGGCGGACTGGCGGCCAGTCGGTTCATCACCGGAGGGGTAAGCTGGGCCGAGTGCTGTCCCATCGGCCTCCTCAACGCGGTCCAGCTTCCGCCTCTCATCTCCCTCTTGGTCGCCTTTCTTATCTTCGATTTCTGGATGTATCTCTGGCACATTGCCGTCCACCGGATCCGGCCTCTCTGGCATCTCCACCGGATCCACCATATCGATTGAGGGAAAGGAGTTCAACTCGAACTATGGGGCAGTCTTCTCTTTCTGGGACCGGATAATCAGGACCTTTAGAAGGAGAGAGAACACCCTGACCATAACATACGGCCTGAGAATCTTTCGGGAGAAGAGATGGCAGACTCTCTCGGGAATGCTGATTAACCCGTTTAGATGAGGAAAATCTTTTGAGAATTCCTATGGCTTCAATCAAGCCGGTTCTGAAATATGTTATCGCCGGTGGTTTGGTGGGTGTCTTCATACTCCATCCGTTAACCATGGTGATCTATTGGTTTGAATTCCATGTCCAGGAGTCATTTCAGCATACTTTCTGGACATTTATAACTGAACCGCTGGTGAAGGCATTCCGGGGGGAGATGATCGGGATGACATTGATTTTCGCCCTGATCGGAGGAAGTTTGGGGTTAGCCGCCGGATTATATCATTATCTCTTATCGCGCCGTAATCGGATCATCAATCAGCTTACCGATGAACTCTCCAAAGACCTGGGTCTATTGATAGAGAAAGGTGAGGGTGAACTTATTGAATTGAAATCTTCAATCCGATGGGATCTCAAGCAGGGTAAAGTCAATAAGGGACTGGAAGATGTGATATTGAAGACCATAGCCGGTTTCATGAATAACCGGGGGGGAGCGCTGCTGATCGGGGTCAATGATGATGGGGAAATCGTCGGGCTGGAGCATGATTATTCCACCCTGAAGAGGAAAAACCGTGACGGGTTCGAGCAACATCTAATCAATATGATTTCCTCTCAAATCGGCACTGCTCTGTGCCCCCTGGTGCAGATTGTATTTCACAAAATCGATGCTGAAGAGGTGTGCAGAGTTATTATAAAAGCGTCTCCCCGGCCGGTATACATTCAAAGGGGATCCGAAGTGCTGTATTTCCTTCGTACCGGGAATACCACCAGGGAGCTCAACGTGCGAGAGGCACTGGCGCACATTGAGCAGCGCTGGCCAAAACGTTGAAGAAAGTTTTTTCTACTTGGGTTACGATATGGTGACAAGAAGCATTAAAGGCGAAATTATAGCTCCGGGAATAGTCGTAGGTGAACTCTGTTTCAACGGCTTTACCTGGGATTCTCCTCGCGACGTCGTCGGAGTATCGAAGCAGGAAATCGGCGTCGAAATCAAGCGGTTTGAAAGCGAGGCCGACGCTCTAGTCCGGGAGTTAGAGGAGACCGTACGTAAATTGGATGGCAATTCTCTGGTTGAAGAGGCCGAGATCATCAAAACGCACATTATGATGTTGCAGGACAAGGGCTTTCACCGAAGTGTACACGAGAGAATAGCCTCCGACCTCCTCGCGGCAGAGACTGCTCTGGAACATGTGTTGAAGGAGATGGTAGAGACCTTGAAGAAGAGTGAGGACCTGCTGTTTTCGGAGCGGGCAGCCGATTTGAGTAACCTCTTGATTCGCCTGGGGAAAAAACTAAGGAAGGAGGAAGAGACGATCCTGCTAGACTCGGTGAGGGGGATTGAAAAACCGGTGGTGGTTACTAAAGAATTATTTGTTTCTCTAGTTTTGGAAGCGCAAGAACTTCACGTTCTCGGTTTTATTGTCGAACAAGGAACGGTGTTTTCTCACGCCGCCATTATAGCCAAGTCATTTGGCATTCCGGTTCTGAAGGTAAAGAACGTATTCAGGTCGGGCATTGAGAACCGGGCCGGAGTCCTGCTTGATGCCGATCGGGGTAGGTTCGTCATCAGCCCGAGCGAGCTGGAGATGCGGGAGATTGTTCCGACGAGACGCGAAGAACCGCCCGCAACCGCAAGCGGTCCGCCCGTGAAGATATGGATCAATATTGTTGATCCTCTTCAGATCAGGTCAAAAGATTTGGAGGGCCTGGCCGGTATCGGACTTTATCGAACGGAAGTCTTATTCATGAAGTGGAAAGAAGACTTTCCTTCCGAAGAAGAACAGTACCAGGTCTACGCGTCACTCTTCGCAAAGTGCCCAAATCTGCCGGTTACGGTGAGAACGCTGGATATTGGGGGAGACAAAACCCTCCCCTATTTTTCTCTGGGACCGCAGGATAACCCTTACTTAGGACTGAGAGCCCACCGGATTTACCGTTATCACCCTGAAATTCTGATTACTCAAATCCGGGCTCTCCTGAGAGCGGCTTTCCCGGGAGGTACCCTCCGGATTCTATATCCCATGATCGAGGGTCTCGAAGAGCTTCTATTCGTTCAAGATCTTCTTCAGCGATCCGTCGACTCTCTCCGGGACGAGGGACGGGAATACCAGAACCGATTCCAGCAGGGCCTTATGTTGGAAGTCCCTTCAGCCGTATGGGATCTAGCAAGAATGTTTCCGCGTATCGATTTTATCAGCCTCGGAACCAACGACTTGTTGCAATACTTCTTTGCGATGGATCGGAACAATGCCAACGTCTCCCGTCTCTTCCCCTCCGAGAGTCCGGTGGTCTTGAGGTTGCTTAGATCAATCGTCGATCAAGCCCGTGCCGCAGGAAAATCACTGAATATATGCGGGGAAGTAGCCTCTGATGTTCGGTTTTTACCATTTCTGATCGGTCTGGGTTTCGAGCAACTGAGCATTGACCTGAATGCGGTTGAGAAGGTGAGGAATCTTCTTGCCCGCCTGGAAACTCCATTTTGCCGAGAATTGGTGGATAAATGCCTCCTGGCCGAGACCGCCCCGGAAGTGAGAAAGATAATGGAAGCTTTTTACCGGTCGTGGGGACTGGAAATCGAATCTCCCGCGATACTCGCCGAGCCGGAGGTGATTGATCCGATATGTAAGATGAGCGTGCATACTCAGGGAAATAAATTCAGAGTGGTGCGCCAAGACGAAACCTATTATTTTTGTAGCCAACAGTGCCTGGATAAATTCATAAAAATGGAGGGATAAGATGAAAAATCATGCTTTGTGGATGGTAATCGGTTGTGGGGTGCCACTCCTTCTTATTTTTATATTGCCGGCTTTGGGAGTAGGAAGCGGTTTTACTCTCTTTTTAGTTGTCATTTTGATGTTCGGCGGCCATTTGATTATGATGGGTGGCCATCACGGAAAACACGAAAAACATGAGAAGGAGGAAGAGCATGGTAGCCATTAATATTAAAAGACTTGGCTTGGCTTTCGGATCTACCTTGGCTCTTTTATATTTAGGCTGTGTGTTGCTTATGCTGATAGCGGGAAGGGAAGGGACAATCTTTTTCTTCAATAACTTCCTCCACGGCATCGACGTGACTACAATAATAAGGATGAACATGCCCTGGTGGGAGATGGTCATGGGGATCGTTGAAATTTTTATTTTAGGTTGGCTGACGGGGGCGACGATAGCCAGTGTGTATAACTTTTCTTTGAGAAATGATTGAAATCGGTCGAATAGCAAAAACAACACAAGAATCAAAAGAAAGTCATAACAACCTACAAGGAAGCATAGCTATGAAAGAATATATCGCACATTCCGGAGCCTGGGGAATCGCCCTGATCGTGATCGTCGTGGCCTCGTGGTTTCTATACCGCTATCTCGCGCCCAAGACGTGGAGGGAGTGGGCGGGTGCCGGCGTGGTCCAAGCCTTCATCATTGCCCTCTATGCGGAGATGTACGGGTTTCCGCTCACCATCTACCTGCTTGTCCGGTTCTTCGGAATCGACAAGACAAATCTCAACGCCAGCCTCTGGTCCACGCTGCTGGGCATGGGAGAAATGGGCATGATGATCGCGATGATCTTCGGCTACGTGCTCCTGTTCGCCGGCATAGGGATATTCATAGAGGGATGGCGCGAACTTTATCGCGCGCGCAAGGAAAACCGGCTCGTCACGGATCGCCTCTACGGCCTGGTGCGGCACCCCCAATACACCGGACTCTTCCTCGCGCTTTTTGGCGAGGGCGTTGTGCATTGGCCGACCATCTTCTCGGTGGCGCTATTTCCCATCATCGTCCTCGCCTACTATTTGTTGGCGCGCCGCGAGGAACGCAAAGTTGAGGAGGAATTCGGCGAGGAATATAGCGAATACCGGAAGCGCGTACCGATGTTCATCCCCCGCTGGGGGCAGTGGCGCGCGATGACTGCAATGCGAAGCGAATCCTCCAGTGGCAATTCTGCCGACATCGGAAACCGGAGTCGGAAAGACAGTAACACAAACTAGAAAGAAACAGCATTATGAATACGACGAAAACCGAAGCCATGGACCCCATCCGCGGGATGACCGTGGAGGGAAGCCAGATCATGAAAGAAAAAGCTAAAGATCCAGATCGGAAGAGCACACGTCTGAACTCCAGTCACACTGATATATCTCGTATGCCGTCTTCTGCTTGAAAAAAAAAAAAACAACAACAAAAAAAAAAAAAACACAAGCACCAACAAAAAGACTAGGCATAACTCTCTTGTCACCCAGATACATCCTCTGAAACCACCACACTCTCGCTATCACGTTCTCCAC
>CAKZYZ010000148.1 GCA_937885075.1 uncultured bacterium
GTGAGCGTGTATAGGTTAGGAATGGTGCATAACAATATTAGTCAGAGTTATATAAGGAATGTTAGTTAAGTTAGCATTGTTGTTTTATTGTTGTTTTTTTTTTTTTTCAAGCAGAAGACGGCATACGAGATATATCAGTGTGACTGGAGTTCAGACGTGTGCTCTTCCGATCTCCCGGATACGGGGAAAGGTCCAGGCCGGGGATTACATCGTCCCTTCGGGATTGAATGATGGTACCGGCATGGCAATTTCTCCCGACAGACTTACCTCCGCTCACTGTTCTCAGATTGTGGGACGAGCCTGGCAGTCTTCCGGGGTTGAAGGAGTGAAGCTGATAGATACCTCGGTTGGTCTCCAGGCCTCCGCTCAGGCTCTGCAGGAAATGGCATTGAGGAAGGATAAGAAGATAGAAGAATTAACTACCCGCCTGGAAGCCCTGGAGCAGATGATGCAGGAGTTAAATCAGTAGGTTCCGGTGTGTCGTTGCTCAGTTGCCCCGATAAAATCGGGGCAACCGCAACCTTTTTGTCCCGCCGTCGGCGAAGCTAAGTTCTCCGGAACAGAAAATTGTCTGACGGTTCAAAAGCTCTCAAACGGAATAGGTGTCTCGTTCAGCCTCCGCTAAAGCTATGGCGGACAGGCTTGACATTCAACGTAACGCCCATATAAAAAAGAAAAAAAATTGTTTAGGCTGGGAGAGACTGGAAAACATAAAAAATACTATCCAAATTAATCACTGTAGACACTTTCTGGACGATCGTCCAGAAAGTGTCTACAGATGTGGATGACTGGGTGTAGAGTTCATAATCAATTTTGAGATGGTTATATAAACTGATTAATATATATCCTCGCTCTTTCACCGCCCCATTGATCGGGTAGCAGTTCTGGCGGGAGGCGGGGATCTCGGAGGAGGATTGAGTCGTAATCCCATTCCAAACGGGATTTTAGAATTGTTAGTGGATCATTTGTTTCTGAGGACAGACCTGATTTGAGAGTCTTGACACCCTTTTTCAGTGTCGTATATTGGTCTATTAGATTCAGGTAATCCTGGTGCAGCTTGTCGATATTCCAGCAGCGGACAGCCATTTCGCGCTCAGGGATTCCCCGAAATGAATCGGCTGTAATCAGATAAATATAATCACTTAATTTCATTTTGTAGGCATATCTCTGAACGGTTTTATGCAGTTTATGTGGAGATATCCATACGCTTCGCTGTACTTTCCCAAAACCAATCGAGATCAAAAAACGACGCAGCATTGTTCTTAACTGCTTTTTCTCCTCAGGAATATCAAAGATAATGATTCTCCATTTATGATCCCATGCCGGCAACAGTTTTCGATCTGATGCCTGATGTTCATGAATGACCTTTCTTCCTTTTTCCGTTAATCGCAGATGAACTCTCTTCTCTTTGTTAAATTTCCTCAAAAGGCCGTTCTGTTCAAGACGACTTACGGCTTTGTAAATCGCGCGGGGAGTGCAAGGTTCTCCTGTTCTGAAGATGTTACAAGAGGGATTAAGAATATTGAGTAATCCCTCTTCCAGCAAGATCAGCAAATCTTCTCTGAGTGTAGTCATTATGTTTTATCGATATTGTCGGTAATGCAAGATGATTATATTTTTAACTTGGAGATATATTCATATTCGGAATTTGTAGACACATTCTGGACGATCGTCCCAATTGTGTCTACAACTATTCTTTTCGGCCAGGAATCGGATTAGCAACTTTTCAGTGTGCGATAGTAAATGAGATCTGTAAGGTTACGGGTCAGGTGGATGAAGCCTGATATGATATGCTGGGGATAGGCGAATAAAAGTAAGATACCGGTGGCGCGGTATTTTTTCCTGATATATTCCGGCGGAGGAAAGAGGTACCTGGCCAGGTCGAGGGCCCGGATCGGCCGGAAGATGGAATCGGAGCGGAGGCCGAAGAGAAACCGGCCCGTTCGTCGGCATCTCTTCCCTCCTCTCAGGCGTGAGAGCTGTATTCTGTATAGTTGAGCGTAGAGTGGGCTAATCCCGGGTTTGAAGCCGTGGTTTTGATGTTGAGAGGGGAGAGGGGTTTGAAAAACCAGCCCGGCTGCCGTGATGCAGACGGCCACCTGTCTGTCTATCCCCCATTTCTCGGCTTTATCCCGAACCTCCTCCCAGTTGAATGATTTTCCGCTGTCGATCAGCAGGAGATGGATATCGAGAAGCCAGAGTATCCATCTTCCTTTCAAGAGAAGGGAGGGGAGATCATTTTCCTTGATCAGGAGAGGGAGAAAGGGGCAATGCTTGACCAGATGAAGGCAGAGGGTGATGAGACGGTCTGCCGGACTGAGGACCGGGACGGTCAGATCCTCAAATGATGCTTCTCCCCTCTCCGAGAAGAGAGCCGGGTAATCAATCGTATAGAGTGTGTAGGGATGGTCTAACGCCCAGTGAAGTTCGACTATGGTATTTCTTTCTGGATCTTTGAATGATAGGTGGAGATGGTGTTTTTCGAAATACCGGGCGGGGAGTATCCCCGGAAGGGGGGTGAAACCCAGATCACCCAGTATTATTTTGGCGATGGGGATATCTTCTTTTCTGATCAGGAGATCGAGGTCGCCGGAAGGTCGGAGATATGGCCGGGAATAAAGAGTCAGGCCGAGAGCGGGACCCCGGAGGACGATCAGATCGATCCCCCGTTCGGAGAAAGTCCGATAGATCCCGGCGGCCGCCTCCAGATAGACCCGGGTATTGATAACGGTCCGATGATAACTCTCCTCGAATTTCTTCCGGACTTCTTCCGGAAGACTCTCAAAGAGTTCGTCTCGGTCCAGAGAGTCGTAGATGATACCATCCAGCCTGTTCGCCAGAGCGGTCTGGAAGATCCGGTTCCAATCAGTATTTTTAATATCCCCCGAACTGAGTACGGTTTCGGGGGTTATTAGAGATATAAATGTGTTAATCACGTATTGGGGGGAAGTAAGGGCCGATCTTGAAAACAAACTTTATAGATTGCTTCTTTACTTCTGGCTGTCTGCCATGATAGCGCTGGTCAGTGGGCAGGTCAGTCCGCAATAATTGGTCAACTTAGGTTGAAAATCATTCGTTGCTAAATGAAAATTCTTTTTGGGAATCCGGTGGCGTTGAATATCCTATCCGCGGTTCGGAAACTTTCGCGTAATCCCATGATTTATCTACAAGCAGAAGTTGCTCCGGTTGACTGGTCGCTTGAGCTATGGATAACAGCAATCTCCGTATTGGCGGTGTCCATGGTTTTTCTGGGAAAGGTAGAGCGCCTCTCTTCAATAACTGACTATTTCCCTGCGGTATATTGCCATTTGTTCGAACAAAAACAGGGATACCTCTAACTTTGCGAAGTTCTTCGGTCGCCCCGGCCCAGGTCCCTCCCGTATTATATGAAGAACTCACAATGAGAGCAAATTCCGCGAAAGCATAGATATACTTATTCCGACCCAAGATCGGAAGAGCACACGTCTGAACTCCAGTCACACTGATATATCTCGTATGCCGTCTTCTGCTTGAAAAAAAAAAAAAACAATACAACAAAAAAAAAAAAAAAACTATTCAT
>CAKZYZ010000149.1 GCA_937885075.1 uncultured bacterium
GACGGGCAGAGGGAACAGATGATCAGCACCGGGATCCTCAACCGGGTCCTCCAGCAGGCCCAGGAAAAGGTCTCCGCCCGGAGGAGAAAGCATAAATCCCTCCGGATTTTCTATGCCACCCAGGTCAAGACCGCGCCCCCGATCTTCCGGATCTTTGTCAATGATCCATCGGTTCTGGCTGAGAACTATGAAAGATACCTTCAGAACACCCTCCGCCGGGCCTTCGGTTTTGAAGGTGTCCCTTTGACATTGGTCTTTAAAAAGCGGAGCCATTAATACTATTATTTTTTCTGCGAAAAAATAATATTGGGCAAGCATTGAGCTGATGTTATAGGTATATTATAAAGCAAATTTGTTCTCCAAAAAATATATGAAAGTTCCCGCAGAGTGCCTTCGGCATCTTAATGTGAGAAATTATAGCATGTAGCCAACCAGGATACTAAAACCGGAAAACCAGGCGAGAGCGAACAACTTTTTTATCCGCCATAGCTTTAGCGACGGAGGAAGGCACTTTAGGCACTTCTCCTCCAGAGGCGGATCAGCCTCTGGCTGAAAACTTTAGGCACTTAATTCCCTCATGTTTACGATCGGAGTACAATCCAAGTTCAGTTCAGCTCATTTTCATAAGGGAGCGACAGAGAGCTGTGAGCGGATTCATGGTCATAACTACCGGGTTGAGGTCCAGATCGAATCCGCGGACCTCCCGGGAGGCGATATGGTGGTTGATTTCGGGTTGGTATATCAGGCGCTGGCTGAAGCAGTTGAGCCATGGGATCATCATCTTCTCAATGAAGTTGATGACTTCTCCGGGATTCAACCGACCACCGAGATCATCTGCCGGTTATTGTATAATAAGCTGTCATCCCGATTTTCCAAATCTGTCTTCCTGCGAAAAGTTATTGTCTGGGAGACCGATGACTGTTGGGCAAGTTATTGTCCGGGCGAATAAGATAATGAGTACAAATAAGATTCATTGGCTGGGACACGCCTCGATCAGGATTGAAGGGGATAAGACGATTTATATTGATCCATGGAAGTTAAAGACGGATAAGCCTCCGGCCGATATTATTCTTATTACCCACAGCCATTACGACCATTGCTCAAAGAATGATGTGGATAGGATCCGCAAGGAAGAAACCGTGATCCTGGCTACTCCGGACTGCCGGGATGCTCTCCCTCCCGGGTTTCATCCGGTCGCTCCGGGGATGGAGGAGACCGTGGATGATATTGCAATCAGGACAGTTCCCGCGTATAATATCGGCAAGAGTTTTCATCCCCGCGCTAATGATTGGGTGGGATATATAATCGAGATGGGAGGAGAACAGATCTATGTTACCGGAGATACCGACCATATCCCGGAGATGGATGATATCACCGCCGATATTCTCATCATGCCGGTAGGAGGAACCTATACCATGACGGCCGATGAAGCGGCGCGTGCGGCTAAGTTGATCAATCCCCGGCTGGCAATCCCGATTCACTTCGGGAGCATAGTAGGTTCTCGGATTGACGCGGAAGAATTCAAGAAATTAGCCGGAGTTCCGGTGGAGATCTTGCCGGAGGAATAATATCTTATTTTTTCTGCCCCGATTAATACTTCGGGGGGGGCAGAAAAAATAAGAGTTTGCGAGTATTGAACAATATTATAATTTGATTTTCAAAGTAAAATCGTTCTTCAAAAGATAAATTTGTGATATCCGATAAATTGCTGGAACCAATTTGCTGCTTCGGAATTTCAATAACCCCTAAGGAAAGCAGGAAGGCAGGAGGATGGAGTATTTTAATTTTCCTGCTTTCATGCTTTCCTTAGAGGAAAAGTTGCCCGAGGCGAAGCCGAGGGCTAAGTTCTAATAAGGAGGAAATGATGATGGTTAAAAGAATTACCATGTTACTTCTGCTGCTAATTTTCTTCTCTTTTTCTATTGAGGGATTATATGCGGCTGAGTCGACCGCCCGGATTCCGGAACTGATCCAGGGGTTGAAGGGATGGGATCGGGACGCGACCCGGGCCGCCTATGATAAGCTTTATAAGATTGGAAAACCCGCCGTTCCATACCTGATCAAGGTTTTAAAAGATGAGGATCCCGGTTTGCGGAGTCAGGCCGCCAGGCTCCTTGGTGACCTCCAGGCGGAAGAAGCGGTTATCCCGCTGGGAGAACTGATCAATGATCCTAAGTCCTGGGTAACCAGATCGGCGGTATTCTCGCTGGGGAATATCGGATCGCCGGCGGCTGTCCCCATCCTCAAAAAAGCCCTGAAGCATTATAAACCCAAGGTTCAGGAAGCTGCCTTAATCAGTCTTGATGAGCTCCAGGATAAGTCCGCCCTGCCGGATATCACCGAATTAATGGTCGCGTCCAACGATCAGTATCTGCGGTGGCAGGCGATGATGGTGCTGCGGAGTATAGAGAAAGGATCGGAGATCACCGCCCTGATCAAAACCCTGGACGATAAAAAAGCTAAAGTTACTTCCCGCCGCAACGCCGTCGTGATGCTGGGGGAGTTGAAGGCAGAATCCGCTATTCCGAGCTTGATCAAAGCATTGGATGATAAGGATGCCGGAATTAGATGGGGTGCGGTTGAAGCGATTGGCAAGATGGGCGTGATCCAGGCTCGACCGAAGGTTGAAGAGATGCTGAAAGATAAAAATCTCGATGTTCGGATGTTCGCGATCGGGACTCTGGGAAGACTTGGTTCAAAAGATAGTGTGCCCGCGCTATCCCGGATGCTCTCCTCAAAACCATCTGAAGTCAGGAAGAATGCTATCCGTTCCCTGGGCAAGATTGGCGGTGCCGAAGCGGTAAAAGCTATCAGGGAGAAGTTAGCCGATAGCGACAGGTACGTTAAAGTCCTGGCAATCGAGACTCTGGTGAATTTAAATGATACCGACTCCGCGGCGGAGATTAGACTATTGGCTTCCGATCGCTCCCCCACGGTCCGGACTGTGGTCATGTACGCGCTGGGAAGATTGGGAGGGGATTCAGCATTGGATGTGCTGCAAGCCGGAACGGAGGATAAAAACTTCTGGGTAAAGGGAGAAGCGGAAAGGTCATTGAAGAAACTCCAGCAAAAATAATCCAAATATTTTCCTTGCTATAATTATCTGCTTTTGATAGTTTGCCCCTGTTAGTTGTATTGGATGTGTTTTTTCAAATGTAACAAGATAAGAAAACCACAAAGTACTAACAGCTTTGTGGTTTTTTTATTGCAAAACCCCTAGTATAGGAGGAGTAGTTTAGTGAAAGGTAAAGTTAAATGGTTTAATGACCGGAAAGGTTATGGATTCATCGAGAAAGAAGATGGTAACGGTGATGTTTTTGTTCACCACACAGCAATCAGCACCGATGGATTTCGCACTCTCGCCGAAGGACAAGAGGTAGAGTTCGAGGTTATCCAGGACCAGAGAGGCGAAAAAGCAACTGAAGTTCGTCCTTTATAATCCGGTATAATCTGAAAAAAACAAATAAGCCGGAGTTCAAACGGTATTCCGTTTGAGCTCCGGCTTTTTTTCTGTTGAGTGGGCAGTCCACAAAAGGAGAGTAATCAGTGCTGTGGATCGGGATCGAAGTTTAATTCATCTTCATCCCGTCCGTCTTCTGTGGAGCCATCTTCATCCCGTCCTCCTTTATTCCGTCCGTCTTCTGCGGATCTATCTTCATTCCATCCTTCTTCATCCCGTCAGTCTTCTGCGGGTCCACCTTCATCCCATTTGTCTTCACCCCGTCAATAGTCATACTATCCGACTTCATTGGATCGATTGCCATCTTATCCGACTTCATTCTTCCATTATGGGGGGAGGGGACTGGTGTGCAGGTCTGAGAGAACCCGCCGGCGTTAAGCAGCAATAAAGAGAGAATTCCCCAGATTAATATAAATGGATTGCGCATGGTATTCTCCTTCTTTTATTTTTGTTCTACAAAAATAAAGTAAGGTTCCAGCCAACCCCGTCCTCTCGTAGCGGCTGCCTTTAGGCTGCCACACGATGGCCCCACCGGCGGGTCTCTACGAGCAAGAGGCAACGGGGTTCATTGAAACCTTACAAAAATAGAATTATTGTTCCGATGCTTTTTATTTGAATGTAATATAATTATAAATAGTGGCCATGTCAAGCTGTGGTCTGCGTGATTAAAAAATCAGTATTTTATGAAATATTTACTAAATATTCACTTGGAGGCCTTGACAGGTGAGGTATTACACGATAGAGTAATACCATGAAAGTTACGACAAAAGGACAGGTGACGATACCGGTTCGCATCAGGGACTACCTGGGGATTTTCCCTCACGCCGATGTGGACTTTCAGATCATGGGCGGGAGAGTTATCCTGGTTAAGCCCGACGCAGACAAAGCGGAAAGCGGTAGGTTTCTACCCCTGCGGGGCATTCTCAAGGGAAAACTAACCACTCAGAGGTGGATGCAGAATACCAGGGGTGACTGATGAAAGCAGCACCAATAGATATATACCTGCAACTTATATATAACCTAGTGGATTTATTTATTAATCCGCATAATCTGTATAATCCTATATGTGCGAAAATAACCCCGAAGGGGTGAAAGTCAATAGTCCAGGGCGTAAGCCCTGGGTTTAAATGACGCGATATCCATCCCCCAAAAAAAATGAGCCCTGAAAGGGCGAAAGATAGACTATCTGTGGGCTAAGTTCCTGCTTCGGAATTTCAATAAACCGCAGATTAAGCGGATTGGGCGGATTGTTTTTTTTTCTAAATCAGCATAATCCGCTTCATCCGCGGTTAAATAAGTTGCCCGAACGAAGTGAGGGCTAAGTTCTATCCAGCAGAAGATCGACGTAAGCCTTATCGACCAGATCATTCTCCTCAATCCCCAGTCGTAACATAATTTCTTCCGCGATAGCGACTCCCTCTGTGAATTGCTGTTTCTCTTCCAGCACGACTTCAAGTTCAATGTATTCGCCCAGACCTTCAACCTGGTCAAAGTGAATCCGGGTTTGACCACATAAAAATACCATCCGCTTCTTTTTAACTACCGCACGCAGACCGAGTGAATTCGCCAGAGCTTCTTTGAGGGATTCAGGATTGTCTGTCGGAGAGAGCAGATAGTTGGACTCGGATGGCCCCCGGGAGTTCTCTCTCTCGTATTGGATTAACTCCCCGGTTCCATCTTCAAAGACCCTCAGTTTCAATCTTCCGACGGGAACATTGAAAAAAGTATCTTCCTGAAGAATGATTTTCGGGAGACCATCCCCCAGCTTCTCCGCGATATGAGACTGCTCTTTAAAATTTCGGGCGTGGGCCTTTATCTCTATATTTCGTGCCATGATATAGAACCTGATCTACCATTAACCCCTGATCAATTATCTATTCAAAAGTGTCTCAATACCCGGAAATTTTTCCTGACATCTGCTCAATATCAATCTTTGCTACTAAAGTTGCCTGGACCATTCTCTCCGGGAAGAGGAATGTTTTATCCGTGTAGTTTTCCATAATGATAGCTAAGGCTTCTTGCTTCTCTTTCAAATTTTCAATAACCACTACCTTCCCGAAACCGACAACACTCCGGTATCTCATCCCCCACTTGCAGGAATCTTCAGATTCGATCAGTTCGTAATCTATATCAAATTCAAAACAGACTTTATTATTATTCTTGAGAATATCGATCTTCTTCCCTTCCCGGGCGGAATGGAAATATATTGTATTAGCACGGTAACCAAAACATAGAGGGACAACGTATGGACTGTCATCAAGAGATAGCGCCAGACGAAATACTTCAGCGCGGCTGATGATCTCCTCGATACTCTTGATATCAGTTATTTCTTTATCTTTTCTACGCATTGGCTCGGAACTCCTTTAGATTGCTCATTATTCTCTCCCCGGATCAAAGCCGGAAAATTCAATGCCGGATAATTTTGCTAATTCAGAGTCAAAGGTGGCAATGTCATCTCTGCTGAACTGATTAAGATGTGAATGCCCACACGCCCGTGCCATAACTTTCATTAATTCAATCGATGAATTAAAGAAATTGGACAGCCTCTCCGCCGAATTAGCGATATTCAATCTCCGGCGCAATTCCGGTTTCTGGGTAGCTATCCCGGTCGGGCAATTATTTGTATGGCATATTCTCGCGCCGATACAGCCGATGGCCTGCAGCGCACTGGTCGCGATCGCGATCCCATCCGCCCCCAGGGCCATGGCCTTTATAAAGTCACTGGGCATTCTCAACCCGCCGGTGATTATTAATGTCACTCTTCCCGTGACCCCGCGCTTGTCAAGATAGTGCCTTGCCCGCGCCAGGGCTGGAATGGTCGGCACGCTGATATGATCCCGGAACAATAATGGAGCCGCCCCGGTACTGCCTCCCCGGCCGTCGAGAATGATGTAATCCGCGCTCGCTCGCAGGGCAAACTCAATATCGCGCTCAATATGATTCGCGCTGAGTTTGAACCCTATCGGAATTCCTCCGGTCAATTCACGTACTCTATCCGCGAAGCGCTTGAAATCTTCCGGAGTTGTCAGATCCCTGAAAGCTGGCGGTGATATAGCGGGTTTGCCTTCCGGTATCCCGCGAACTTCGGATATTTTTCCAATATTCTTCGAAGCGGGAAGATGCCCTCCGGTCCCCGTTTTGGCGCCCTGTCCGCCCTTAAAATGAAAAGACTGTACTTCCTCCAGTAAACTCTCGCTGTAGCCGAACTTAGCGCTGGCCAGCTCATAGAAATAGCGCCTGTTGGCCTCTTGTTCTTCCGGCAGCATCCCGCCTTCCCCGGAACATATACCGGTCCCGGCTAATTCAGCGCCTTTAGCCAGTGCTACTTTTGCCTCTTCCGATAGAGCGCCAAAACTCATGTCCGATACAAATAATGGAATTTTCAGCACCAGCGGTTTTTTAGCTTCCGGGCCGATGATCAATTCAGAGCCAACGTTCACCTCCTCCATAAGCGGCTTTCTGTAGAGCTGCGCCGCCAGAATCTGGATATTATTCCAATGCGGCAGCTTATTCCAGGGTACCCCCATCGATCCCATCGGACCGTGCTGGCCGAAGACCGCTAACCCGTGACGGGCAACCTGGTGGGTAAATTCTACCGTCGGCTCTTCATCCGTTGCCCGGACTCGCGGCAGAGGACTTTCATCGGACGAAATTCCCGGACCCTCTTTCCCCACCTGATCATCCGAGAATTGAGTGTGGGTGCCGTCACAGAAGGGAGAGTTGCGCGTATGCTTGCAAGCGCACAGAAAGGCCTCCTCTTCCCGGTCAGAGACAATTACCCTTGGTGTAAACGTTGTGCCGATATGTGAACCATCGCAGAACGGCTGGCTCTTCGATCTGCCGCAGGTACAGAAATGATATTCCTGCCCCTTGGTCAGGTTGACCTTGACGGGTTTGTTATCCGCGATGACTGGATTATTCATGGTGCCTCTCCTTTAAAATTATTATTGGTGAGCTGAAGGTCTACCTGCTCAGGGTCAGAGTGAGACACCAACCCCATCTTTGGTGGTATTTTTTACCCGGTACATCTGCCGATCCGCTGCCAGGAGCAGGCCTTTCGCGGTTCGGGCGTCGTCAGGAAAGGTCGCGATACCGAAACTGGCGGTAACTTTTACCGGCCGATCGGTGGAGGTGAGATAATCGGTTGACCGGATCTCCTGCCTGATTCGTTCGATCACCTTCCGGGCGGATTCTTTCCCCTGCCCGGGCAGGATAATAACATATTCATCTCCTCCGTATTTGGCGAGGATATCATCCTCGGAGAGGCAGCCAAGAATAGTCTCCCCGATCTCCTTCAATATCAAACTCCCCATAAGATGTCCGTATTCATCCACCACTTTTTTGAAATTATCAATGTCGATAAATACCGCCGCCGCGTCAGTATTATCGTGGGCCGATTCGCTGATTATCCGGTCGAGAAATTCATAGAGGTAACGGGCGTTGTAGAGTCCGGTGTATTCATCGGTTATGCTCAACTGCCGGATCCGGGAAAAATAGCGCGAGTTCTCTATCGCGATCGCGGCGTAATCAGCAAAGAGAGTCAGGGCCGGGAGTTCATTTCTTTTGAAATTATCCATATCCTCAACATTAATGATTTCAATTACTCCCAGACTGATGCCGTGGCTTTTCAGAGGGATGCAGGCGATCGAGCGGGTAATAAACCCGGTAAATTGATCGGCGATCCGGAAGAAGCGAGGATCGTTCTGAACATCGGTGATGAACTCAGGATCCCCGGAACAGGCTACGCACCCCGCGATACCCTCCCCGGGAGGGATTGACATCCCCTTGAGCGCGTCCTCATTAGATCCAACCACTACTTTAAAAGTCAGATCATCCGTCTCTTCGTCTTTCAGCAGTAGAGACCAGTTCTCTGCTTTGACTATCAGGCTGACCTTCTCCATGATCAACTGCAGTATTTCGTCCAGATCGAAGGTGGATGTCAGCAGTTGCCCCACCTGGACCAGGTCGATCAGCGCTTCCGGGTTGAAGGCGAGATCGGCAGGCGTAAGACTTTTTTTATCCGCGTCATTTTTCATAGTTCTAATGATCCCTGGTTAGAAAACGTTAAAATAAAAAATATTTCCCGGAACAACAAATTAAATTTAATTTAACGTTAGCGCCGAAGGCGCTAATTTATAAACAAATAATGTTCCCCCATCCGGGGAATAACAAAATTGATATCAGGAAATAACTTACGATAATAAGCACCCAGTAAAGGAACGACATCTGGATCGGAGTGGACGATCAGGACATCTTGTAATCCATCGATCACGGAGAGAAAACTGCTGATCTGATCGGGGCGACCGTGTCCGCTGAAACATCCGATCTTTTTTATCTCAGCTCTGACCTGATATTCTTTGCCATCGATGGTGACTGATCTCCCGCCGGGCCTCCGCTCCAATATACTTGCCCGGGCCACCCCCCTCCGCCCCCGTTCCGTATCCACCAGGATCATCCCGGCGTTCTCTTTTACCGCCTTTCCGGTGATGGTGCTTCCATCCTTCAGTTTGAATCTTTCGATCGAGTCCAGGCGGGTCAACCGTCCCCCGACCGAAGAGGGGGATTGATATCCGACGAAGATAAACACCGTATTCGGGTCGCCCACCCATCTCTTGACGAACTCCTTGGCGTAGCCGGCATCCGCCATCCCGGAGGCGCAGTTGGCGATCTCTCCATGGCGTACGGTATCATCCCACTTGCGGGGGATGACGCAGATATCATCAAAAGGCCCTTCTTCTCGATAACTATCACTGAAGAGACTGGAGAACTTCGCTCTGGTAAATGTCTCTTTATAGATGTTGTTTATCTCCGCCGCGCTGGGACTGAATACTTTCACCTTCTGGTTCTTCGGAATATATCCCGCTTTAATCCCATGGGATATCTCTCGAAGTACCTGCTGGGATCGGTCAAGAACAAAGGATGGGATGATAACCCTTTTATCGGCTTGCAGGCATTTGCCGACATACTTCTGGAAATCTTCCCGTGACTCTCCGGGATGCGAACCGGTGCCGTAGGTTCCTTCAATGATGGCCCAGGTGGCCTCGTCAACCTGATCCTGTTCTTTCAGGAAAGGGGAGAGTCCGCTCCCGAAATCACCGGTATAGAGGAGCGATCTTCCGGTTTTGGGGTTCAGGATACGGACCATCATCGATCCCGGCAGATGCGGTGTATTGAAGAACTCGGCGGTTAATTTTGGAGATATCCGATATTTTCTTCCCGGCCGAACTACCTGGATTCGTTCCAAAACCTCATCCACATCCATCCGGGCGCAGTCTCGGCAGAGGAAGAAGCCGAGTCCTTCCAGGTCCTTCCGGGAACAACTCCGCGTCCCTTTCGCGGTGATCTGTTGCCCCCAGGGGCAGTCTTTGCGGAGATGCGCGCAGGTGGGCTTTTTCTCCCTCCGGTTATTCCTGTAGGAGTTCTTGGAGAAGTAAAAAGACTCCCGGCCCAGATCGGCCGATCCGGCTGCCATACTCAGCATGGTCGGCATCAGTTCTCTGCTTGGAAGCGAGCAGTATATCTTCCCCTTATATCCCTTCTTGACCAGTTCCAGGACGCGCCCCGTATGGTCGAGATGGACATGGCTGAGGATGATCGCCGAGATATCGGGGAGGAGATCTGAAGGGAAGGGGGGAGCTCCCTCTCCGTCTTCCCCATAGAACGAGCCCGCGTCCAGGATAAGGCTGTCTCCGTCGATCGAGACAAGATGAAGAGATCCGCTGACACACCGGTTGGCGCCATAGCCGGTATATTCGAAAGTGGAATCATTCCCCGCCTCGCCCGGGAGGGCGGTTCTCCCGGGTGAGAGCAACAGATATATTCCGGTCAGAATCGGGAAGAGGCGTTTAAATTTCATTTACAAAATAATTCACAGCGTACCTTTACAGAAGAGATCGAGTTTGTTATAGTAATATCATTCTTTGAGTATAAATACAAATAAGTTATCCCCGATTGATTCAATCGGGGGGCAGAGAAAGACAATAGGAAAGGAGAGGAAAAATGAGGAATAAATCTGTAACAATTATAACCGTGGCAGTTCTGACGGCGGCAGTTATAATATCGGCGTCGGGATTGGTAATGGCGAAAGATGATCAGGCGGCAAAGGCAAAAGCCCTGGTGGAGCAAGGGGTCAGGATGGCCGTGGCCGATGGGGAAGCGAAGACCCTGATAGCCATCGGAGATCCCAAGGGTCCGTTTATTGATGGGGAACTATATCTCTTTGCCGGCCCTCTGGATATGATCGCGTTATCCGCGCATCCCTATAGACCGGCTCTGGTGGGCCGTGATTTGAGTAAATTCAAAGACAGCCAGATGTTCTCCTTCATCGCTGACTTTGGCAAGATCGCCAGAGAAGACGGCGCCGGCTGGGTTGAGTATATGTGGCCGAAACCGGGAGCCAATGAACCTTCTCTGAAGAGAACCTACATCATGAAGGTCCCGGGAAAGAACCTCTATATCGGCTGCGGATTTTATCCCGCACCGGTCAAAGAATGACCACCTTTGAATATCTCCCTGATTGAGAGGAGATATCCCGTCGATTGTAATATTGCGGTATTCCGTATTTCAGCAATGTTTTCCAGTCTGTATAGTCTACTGTTCGTCTAGGGCCAGAATCATGACGCAAGATCCACTCGACGTCGCACAATGGCGTTATGAGCGAATCAGACCGCTTCTCGACCGTCGGTTAAGCCCGGCTGGCCGTCGGGTCAGAGTCGAGGCCATCGCCCGTGCTCCGGTTCGTTGGCCGTCGGGGCGAATCGCTCCCATCGCAGTGACCACACTCTATCGCTGGCTGGCACTCTACCAGAGGCACTCCAGACTCGAAGCGCTCTGCCCTGCCCCCCGACATATCGTGAACGGGAGGGCAATTCGACCAGAATGGACACAATACGCGCTCAACTTGTTCGATGCGAATACAGCTTGCACGCTTTCGGAGCTTGTGGTCTGTGTTAAGCAACACTTCGGCCTGAACCACCCCCCAAACGTCAGTTCACTGCGCCGGAGTCTCCAACAGGAACCGCGCTATTGCTGCATTCGCGAGCACCCTCACGGAGGGCTCTCCCGTGATGAGGCACGAACATGGATGCGCGAATTGCTGCAAGGTGCCATACCCCTCGATGTCGTGGGCGGACAACTCGATCAGCCCATCAAAGATGACGAATTGGCTCTGCTCTACAATGCAGTGCTCAAGGGTGATTTGAGGAAACGAAACAGTGCTGTCGCTGTGCTGGCGCGCCTGAGAGGTATCCGCGGAAAGACGATCTTCGACTTCCTCAAGATGAGCCGCTCAACGATGGCTCGGCAGGCCCGACGGTTCAGCACAGATGGAGTTGAACCACTGCTGACGTACACAAGAGTGAGCGCCAACAAGACAGAGAACGCACGCTACAAGGATGCCCTGTTTGAGATCCTCCACGCGCCACCATCCGACTATGATATCAACCGGACAACTTGGCGGCTGAAGGATCTTCAGCGCGTCATGAAGGAAAAAGGCTTTCCGATTGGCAAATCCGGCATCTCCAAAATCATCTCTGATGCGGGCTATCACTTCAGAAAGGCCAAGAAAGTACTGACCAGTACAGACCCCGAATACAGGGAGAAGCTAAAGAAAATAACTGACATTCTGTCGAATCTGAAGCCAACAGAGAAGTTCTTCTCGATTGATGAGTTTGGGCCGTTCGCAGTGCAGATGCGGGGCGGAAGGTCGCTCGTGAAGCGTGGCGAAGCAAGGACTGTCCCGCAGTTTCAGAAGAGCAAGGGCATCCTGATCCTTACCGGAGCATTGGAACTGTCTACGAATCAGATGACCCATTTCTATTCTAAGCAGAAGAACACCGATGAAATGATCAAGTTACTGGAAGTGTTGCTGAAGAAATACCGCAGCGAGAAGTGCATCTACTTTTCATGGGATGCAGCGTCATGGCACGCATCAAAGAAACTCTATGAGAAAGTCGAAGAGGTCAACAGCAGCGCCTACCACAGGAAGCACAAAATGCCCATGGTGAAACTGGCGCCATTGCCCTCTTCTGCCCAGTTCCTGAATGTCATTGAATCTGTTTTCAGCGGCATGGCGAGAGCGATCATCCACAATAGCGACTACCAGTCAGTTGATGAGTGCAAGGCTGCCATCGATCGGCACTTTGCCGAAAGAAACGAGCATTTCAAGCGGCACCCGAAGAGGGCAGGCAACAAGATCTGGGGCAAGGAACGAGTTCCACCCGTCTTCAATGAAAGCAACAACTGCAAAGATCCGCAATACAGATGATTCCCATACAAACAGGAACAGGAACGACGAACAACCGGATCGAACACGACTCCGGTAGTGCCGCGCGGCGGCCTCACCGGAGCGGTTCATCCGAGACGTTCGGCAGGAAGAAGAATATGAAGATACTGAAAATACACAGTCTCGACAAAGGCGGGTGTGACAAAGATCACATCATGCTCCATGCTGCTTTTCAATTGCTTGTCGATTTTGTTGAGAAAGAGAAGCCTGATCAGATTCTCGACTGGAATTCGGACAAAGCGCACAAGCATGCGTGGAAAGAAATTCGAGATCGGAAGAGCGTCGTGTAGGGAAAGAGTGTAGATCTCGGTGGTCGCCGTATCATTAAAAAAAAAAAAATAAAAAAGATAAAAGATTCTCCTTTAAAAACAAAAAAAGATGACACATACTGCAGCTTCGTCATATCATATGCAACTGCATACCGCACACCCAA
>CAKZYZ010000150.1 GCA_937885075.1 uncultured bacterium
TTAGGGGGATTGTTTGCCCCCGACCTCGCCCCCTTTTTGTTTGTCCACTAATTACACTAATTTACACTAATTGTTCCCCCAACCTCGGCCCCTTTTTGTCCACGGATTTCACAGATTTACACAGATTTGAAAAATATAAATGATCCTGGCTAACGGGTTTTTTATCCGTCAACTGACAACCGTCAACTTTCTTTACTCCCCTACCTCCCCCCCCCTTTAATAAACTACGAATTTCGCGAATTACACGAATTGAAACAGAGACAACTAAGAAATATTTCAAACAACATGTTACTTTTTATTCCGCCTAAAATCCTTGTGCCTTTAATCATTCTGCCTTTAATTCCTTTGCTGTTTAATCGTCCTGCCTGCAATCGTCCTGCCTTAATTAGTTTGATTTTAATCGTCCTGTCCCTAAATCGTCTTGTCCTTGTCTTTGAAAGTTTAGCGCCCTGCCCGCCATAGCTTTAGCGAAGGCTGGTTAGATGTTCAGGGTCACAGCTTACCGCTCACTGCTCACCGCTTACTGTTCTTCCACCGCTTACTAATTAGTGTCTAAAATTTCCTCCCTGCCCTATATGCCTCATCCAACGCGGTTGGATGACGTAAAATGTCTCCCTGCTTCTCAATCTTACGGAAGAGCAGACTCCCGGTCAGTGAAGCATCCAATGGTTCCAGGAAGTAGCGGATGGTTTTAAGCTGACCGTCAAAGAGATCCTTGCCCCCGGTTGCTCCCAGCAACAGCACAAATGCTTCTTTTTGATCCGTCGTCCGGATGTTACGTTTATAACGCTCTTCCCCGGAACCAGAAACTGACGGAACCGGATCAAGGATATGCTTCCGGGCCCAGAGTGCCTGGCATCGGTCAATCAACGCCTTTAATTGAGCCGGGAAACCATAGAAGAAACTGGGAGAGGCAATAACTATCTTATCAGATTTCAGCAACTTGCTGTAAACCGGATGCATATCATCCGGGATAACACAATCCCCGATATCTTCACAGACCAGACATTCCCGGCAGGAAGATATATTAAGATCGGAGATTGACACTTTCTCAAACTCCCCTCCCCCATCCTTCACCCCTCTCAAGAACGCGTCAAGAAGAAGGTCCGTATTACCCCCCTTCCGGGGGCTTCCCATAATGGCTATTATTCTCACGCTTGACCAATAGATTGGTTATGGGTTTGGGAGAAATAATCGTGACAGAACCAAGTCCTGCAAATAGGGGCCAAATAGGGGTCAAGTCTACTTATTGCTTAACCTATTCCACCATCTCCAGAGCATTGACCGGGCAGTTCTCCACACAGACACCGCACTGGATACAGATGATGGCGCCGGTATCGGGGTGGTACTTTATGCCGCCATAGGGGCAGACATCGATACAGATACCGCAGGAAGTGCACTTCTTCGAATTGATCCGGACCGATCCGTTCACTTCGGTGATTGCTCCTTCCGGGCAGGCCTTCAGACATGGGCGTTCCTGGCACTGAACACAGACGGTCATCCGCGTCTCGGTGTCAGAAATTCGATCGATCTCCAGACGGGCTTTCTTGGGGTTATTTACTTTAAAAAAGGTAAACGTGCAGATCATCTGACAGGTCTGACAACCGGAACAGATATCGCTCTTGTGGATTAGATGCTTCATGTTTTTCTCCATTATTTATTTGAAATTGTTAGAAGTGATGACGGATGACTGAGGACAGAGGACGGATGACTGAGGACGGATGACAGAGGGCAGACATTAAAATTTTCTCCAAGTATCCATCATTTTATATAACATGGCATTCACTTCATCGTATTGTTTATCCAACCTGTCATGCTTTATCTCGTTTATATACCGGCATGCTAATGAGAAATCCAGCCATCCCCTTGTCTCTTCCGATGAGCCTAATGAATCATTTGCATGCCTCATCAATACTTTTTCATATCTCCTCTTTGCGAAACCTTCTCGAATATTAATCGGAACCGACCTGGATGAGCGTCTAATCTGGTCAATCAACGAATACTTCTCCTCTGGCGGAAACGATTTTGTCATTTCAAAAACTTCCATTGCCAGTTTAAATGATAGTTGATAAACCCTCAAATCATTAACTGTCCGTATTGGCCCGTTCATGCCATATGCCTTCCGTCTTCTGCCCTCCGTTCTCTGTCCTCCGCCTTCCGTCCTCCGTCCTCCGTCTTCTGTTATTTATAGAGTTCCTTTTTAACATCCTCAAGCCCAAATTCATCCAGTGTCTCCGGGAGAATCAGGCCGTCTTTATCAAAGCCCCAGAGCTGGTAGTAATCGTCAAGCATTACGTCCAGGTTAACAACCTGACCTTTGGCGGGACCTTCTTCCTCCGGTTCATGGAGGAACCGGTCCGGGAGGGTATCGTCCTTCCTGCTCTTCCCCTCCCGCTGGTTGAAGGCTCTCCGAAGAAGACAGATCTTCTTCCCGATCCGCCTCAGGTTATCCTCATCATTGAATAAGTCGACCCCGGTCAGACTGTAGAGAATATCGGGAATATCGGGAAAGTAGTAGCAGAGAGGATACATCGTGCCGTATTTACAGAGGATCAGGGAGTCGACAACCGAGAGGAAATATTCCACGTCATAGACCATCTGTCCCTTGAACTCTTCACTGTGCCGGTTAAGCGCCGCCGGAAGTTTATCCTCTCCATAGCGGCGAAGACCGATCTCGGGGTAGCCGATCTCATCGATCACCGAGAGGCCCCGGAGGTGGTCGGCGCCCCGGACCGAGGTCGCGTGGGTCAATCCACCAGAACGGTGGGCCCGGCCGTCCTGGCCGGATATCTCCTGCCCCTTGACATGCATCGCGAACTTATCGGCTCCGCCCCCGATCTTCTCCGCGGCCCGCATTACCCCCTCCGCGAGAAGATCACCTAACCCCCGGCGATAAGCGATATCTTTCACCAACTGAACAATCTTGTCCGCGTCGGACCAGTTGACATCCTCCTTGATCAGCCCGTGCTCGTGGCACTCCATGGCAAAGCCGATTGAGCTCCCGCAGGAGATGGTGTCCAGGCCAAGATCGTTACAGAGATGATTGGCATAGATCAGGGTATCGAGATCGTCATTCAGACAGCCGGATCCCAGCGAAACCACCGTCTCATACTCAGGTCCTTCCCCGATACTATGGTGCTTCTTGGAGATGGTCACCAGCTTGCACTGAATCTTACAGTTAAAGCAGGAGTTCTTTGCTACCCGGAATTCATCCCGAATACGGGTGGATCCGACCGCCGTAACCTTATCGAAGACTCCCCGCTTGTGGTTCCGGGTCGGGAATCTCCCTATCTCATTTACGATCTCGACCAACCCGGCCGAACCGAACTCTCTCAGCGCCAGACAACCCTCGGAGTCCTGCCCTTCAAGAAAATGGTAGGTAGATTCATGAAATAGTTCTTTATACCGTTTCGGATCGGCCGTGGTCACATCTTTCGTCCCTAGGACCGCGATCGCTTTCAGATTCTTGCTCCCCATAACCGTTCCCAGGCCGGAACGTCCGAAGGCCCGGTGCTTGTCCGACATCACTGAGGCAAAGCGGACCAAGTTCTCACCGGCGGGCCCGATGCAGGCCACCCTTTTGATCCCGTGCTTATCCCGGATATAGTCAGTTGTCTGATTGACCGTCTTTCCCTTGATCTCCGACGCGTCGAGCAGCTTCACATCATCATCCACGATCAGGAGATAGACCAGCTTCTCCGCTCGGCCTTCGAATATAATGAAATCATACCCGGCATACTTCAGCTCCGGACCAAGGTGCCCTCCGCAATGAGCCTCGGCCCATCCATTGGTCAGCGGGGATTTGGCGGCCATCATGAAGCGGCCGCTCTGCGGGAAGAGAGTACCGGTCGTCGGACCGGTCGCCATGATGAGAATATTCTCCGGGGAGAGCGGATCGGTTCCGGCTTTGAGCTCATCCCAGAGGATTCTCGCGCAGAACCCGGTCCCTCCAATATATTCAATCAGGTGTTCGGGAAGTGGTTCTTCCTTTATAGACCGATCGGTCAGATTAATCCTGAGATATTTCCCAGTGTATCCATGCATAATATTGTACCTCCCAATTAAATTAGCGCTTCACACTAATTTAGTTTTGAACTAGAAACGATATAATTATATCAGGTTGATATGTAGAATTATTTCCCACAATTTTACCTGTTTTTCATTAGCCGTTTCCATTGAATTATTATAATTATTTAAAGAAACTTATCCCGTGAATCCTCAAAAGCCAGGCGAAAGCGAATAACTTTAGGCACTTAAGAACATTGCCTGAACCCCGATAAATCGGGGTAGACTGCGTGAGGGCTATGTTCTTTATCCTCCTGCTACTGTTGGAAAGATGGCAATAACATCTTCCTCATCGACTACCCGGCTGAGATCAACCTGAGTATGGCCGTTGATGATAATAACGACGGAAGCACGTTTTACCAACTCACCATCCTTCTCTTCCAATAAGAGGCTCCGGACCGATTCGCCGTACTCTTCACTGAGAAGATCCAGGATCTTCCGGACAGTCAGCCCCCCCGGGACCGTAACCTGATCTTCCCCCGCCCGATCTCTTAAAGTGCCGAATAGTTTTACTGTTGCCATAGTAATTACCGTTTCAACTTGATCGGTCGGATCAGTCGGATCGGACGGATCTGACATTTTCCGGCGGCGATTTTACTGCTCCAGCTATAACCGGGTAAACCGCCCCATTATAACAGATGGTACAGTTCAAACGGCTGAAACAACTATCATCCTCCCCCTAACCTCATTGTTATCTGCAACTCAATATCTTCGGTAATCACCTCGTCAAGATGAACCGCCCGGCCATCATGAATAATCTGAATAAACCCCAGCTCTTTCGGGGTATAATCCAGCATCTTACGGAGGATAGTCCGAATCTTTGTCCCTTTTCGCGCTTGAGATTCAACTATACGTCCCTGGGCAGGGAGTCTGAGAGGGCCGATAAGTATCAAACGAACTTTCATGCTAAATTGCAGATCACCCTCCGGCCACGATTGGAATAAAACTGATCCGATCTCCATCCGCCAGTGGAACGTCGTAATCCTTAATCAGTACCGAGTTATGAGTAATCTTAATATTTCGGTGAGCTGATACATCCAGCCCATATTCATCTTCAACCCAGGATAAAAAGCCACGGAGAGTATTACCGGAAAAATCAAGTTCGGTAGTACGAGCGGGAAAATATCTCTGGAACTTACTAATAGCAGTAACGGTTATCTTCATCTTTTATCCCCTCGCCTCGGCTGATTTATTAGCCGCAAAAAGGCGCAAAATTCACAAAATTTCCTCACCCCGGCCTCTTACGTTGAATGTCGGATGTTGGGCTCCCTGCTCGCCTTAGCTTTTGTGAAGGCGGGTTCGAAGTTCAGCTTTTTCACCGGGTCGTTCGAAGTTCGAAGTTGGACTTTGAACGTTGAAAGTTGAACGTTGAGCGTTGAATGTTCAGCTTTTAGATCTTATACTTTGATCCCTAACTCCTTTAATTTTTCCTCCGTCGGTCTCCCATCCTCCTGCCACCCTCTCACCTCATAATACCGGGGAAGCATCTTATCCAGCTCAACAATCTGTCCTTTCGCCGGGCCTTCCGGAAGTCCTTCCTCCAGAAATCTCTTCGGGAGCGAATCATCGGCCGGAGTGAGTCCGCAGGCCACATTAAAGAGGCGTTCCAGGTTTAAGATCCTCTCCCCGGCTTTCATTATCTTCTTATCATCCCATTCAATTCCGGTGGCGTATCTTATCAGATCAGCCATATCTCCCGGCAGAATAGCATAGGTGGCGAACATGCAGTATTTGCACATCTCCGCCGAATCAACCACGGCGGCAAAGTCCTCATGCCAGAGAACCATATCAGCTTTTCCCTGCCAGGCAAACGGATCGACGGTATGGGGATCGCCGAACCACTTGATTCCTTCCTCGGGCGTATAGCTGAGCAGCTCAAAATTCGGGAGCGCCCGGAGATGATCTCCTCCCCGGGAAGCAACCGCCAGACCCAGACCGAAACCCTTCCCGGTTCGGGGATCATAGGCGGGGAGCTCCATTCCCTTGGTCTGAAGGGCGAAGTCCATGGACCCCTGGCCGATCTTCTCAGCCAGGTACTTCATCCCCTTCGCCATCTCGTCACCGATACCTTCCCGGAAGGCCATCTTCCTCACCAGTTCGATAACAGCATCGGCATCACCCCACTGATACTTCTCCGGGATCATTCCCTTCTCGCTGCATTCAAAGAGAAAACCGATAATTCCTCCCACCGAGATAGTATCCATCCCGTAGTCGTTACAGAGGTAGTTAGCGTATATGACCGGCCCCAACTCGGGGAGATCGGGGCGGGAACCAAGAGCGACAAAGGTCTCAAATTCCGGTCCCTTTCCCGCGCATTTGTATTTTTTCTCCTCCACCACCGCGTAATTAGAACAGTGGATAATACAGGAGAAGCAGCTCTCCGACCGGGTCACAAAATCTTCCCGGTATGCATGACTGCTGTATTTATCCATATGATCGAAGATCCCGGTCTGGCCATTCCGGGTGGAGAGACCGCCGCTCTCAGCCGCTATATCGGTGATTACCGCGGTCCCGTAATAGGAAAAATCATCATAAGTCTTGTCTTCGGTGATCTTCCGGTAACAGTCCCCGCTCTTTTTGAGAAACTCAGCCGGAGCGGCCAGTTTCAGGTCCAGAGTTCCGTTGATCGCGATCGCCTTCAGTTTCTTCGACCCCATCACCGCTCCCACCGCGCACCGGGCAAGGTAGTGGTATTTGTCGTTGGCGATCGCCGCGCAGAAGACCATATTCTCCCCGGCCGGACCGATACAGGCTACCTTGGTATCCCTACCCTGCTTCTCAACCAGGATATCAGTAGTATCCATTATCCCTTTACCCGCGAGATCGGAGGCGGTAAGAATCTCCACCCGGTCATCCCGGATATTAAGGTAAACCAGCTCGGCCGCCTGTCCCTCAACTATAATTACATCATACCCGGCAAACTTAATCTCGGCCCCGAAGGCGCCGCCGCTGTTGGCGTCTCCGAAGATACCGGTCAGAGGTGATTTGGTGGTAACCGTATAGCGCCCCGATGAAGGTGACATCGTCCCGTTAAGCGGACCGGTAGAAAATATCAGGACATTCTCCGGCCCCAGGGGATCGACGCTGTTCGGGTCGGGGAGAAGATCGGTTAAGAGCTTAATACCAAATCCGCGCCCCCCGATATAATCCTCCATCAGCTCCCGGGGCAGTGGTTCCTTTTTAATCTCACCAGTGGAGAGGTTAACTCTCAATATCTGTCCCATATACCCGAAATATTTATCTTGTTCAGTCATTTTTAACCTCCTTCAAAGCGCCGAGAGTAAGAGCATCAGTCGGACAATACTTCACACACTCCGGATCGCCGCCGCAGAGATCACACTTTAACAGTTCTTCTTCAAATATCCTCAGAGACCCCGCGAACGGGCAGGCTTCGATACAGGCGCCGCAGAGGATACATTTCTCCCGGTCATGTACCGCCCGACCATCATCCAGATGCATCGCCCCGGTCGGGCAGGCATCAACGCACCTGGGATTATCACAGAACCGGCAGGTCTCGATCTTATCCCGATCTTCCAACCGGTAAACTCTGATCCGGGATCGTTGCGGATTGATGACGCCGTAATGCTTGAGCGAACAGACCAGCTCACAGATCCGGCAACCGACGCACTCTTTGGCATTTATCTTTCTCAGGTCGGAAGGCATAGATCACCCCTTTATTTAAATTTAGAAAAATTCAAATACGTATTAGAACATACCGCGCAGAGAGACGCAAGAAAAATGGGGCGGCGGGGCGCAAGGAGTAGAAGGGAAGAGCAGGGAGTCGCGGAGAAAAGCAGAGAGTGGCAGGAACTGGTCCCTGACGGGGATCCTGATACACTGGTTTCCTGATATCCTAATCTGGGGAACGGAGAGAAAACTGGGGGAATGACGGAGACTCGAGCCGGGGGAGCTAACTGTGGGAGAGTTTTTTCAACCTCGATCAGGGGGCCCTGGCAATCGGGCTTGAAGATCCATAGTAAATGCCCTTGCGACATCGGGCTCCAGGCGGATAAGGTTGGTCTCAGCGTGAAAGCGTTCAGCATACTTTCCCAGAACTCCTACCCTCAATTTGGAGAAATCGTATTCGGGCGGAGGGTCATCTGTCATTGGTTCAATACACTTCCTCGTGTGTTCCGATCTCAAGCAAGAAAATATCATCTTCCTTTTGTTTTTCGCTCTCCACAAAATCAAATACTATTCGTAAGTCATATCCAGCGCTACACGCCCATGAGCCTGACAATTTTCCTTTGAGTTTATGAGTCTCTAATCGGGGCAAAAGGATTTTTCTCTAAAACTTTCAGAGTTTCTTCAATATTTTTACGCACGGTTGGATGCTTTTTGATAGTTCGTCTCAAAGCTCTTACAAAGGTTTTACTCCATATAAGCGTCCTCATTCCGCAAGATCTCTCATTACATCGATTGCGGTGCCTCTTTTTACTTCTCCGCGCGCAAATTCGTTTCTTGCTTCTTTGATGTTTTCCGCGATCAATTCCCTCCTATGTTCTATGAGCCTATGTTGAAGAATCTCAACGAGGCTTTCTTGTTGATCTTCCGGCAACAACTCAATTACATCTATCGCTTCCTGGAATGTTACAGTCTGTGGAATAGGCATTTTAATAGCTCCTTAAAGTAAAGCCAGTTTACCTCACCATCGGCGTACTGCCAGGCAACACGCCAAACAGTTTATGTCAGATGCTGGTGCGTCATTCGTTGTTTATTCCAATACTATATGTTTCTCATTTTTAATCAAAGTCTAATTGGTGAAGTGGCCCGGGGTTGAATTTAATTCTTAAAGAAATTATTTGAGGCGTTAAATTTTAGAGTTCGTGGATTCGCTATAGTTCGTGGATTGATGACACCGTGATGCTTAAGAGAACAGACCACTCGCATATCCGGCAGCCAACACATTCTTTAGCTTGACCTCACTCGAAAAGCCTTCTCTCACGCCTCTTGAGGCCCGCCTTGTAGAGACCGCATTAAAATCTACTTCTTAATGCCCCCTACCTGGTAATTTTCCTGCGATATTCACTAAATCCATCTTCCGTGAAGTCAATCCTACTGTGTTTTATGACTGACGACTGACCAGGCCGCTGTTTAAGCGGCTTGCTTAAGTTGTTGCCGTCGCTTCTTTTTGCGCTCATAGATTATCCGGCAACAATTATACGCCAATACCTTCTCCAGCATCTCAGCCCGCACGGCCTCTATGCCCCTCCTCCACATCCGCCCAAAGTAATAACAATACTTCAATACGAAGATCAATGATTCGACTGCTGATCGATCATCCCTCGCATCTTGATATTCTTCGCTTTCCCAGACCTCATCAC
>CAKZYZ010000151.1 GCA_937885075.1 uncultured bacterium
TGGCATCGCTACGTGTCCGAACCGGGCAATTGACACGACGGGACTTGCTTCCAGCAATATTCTTTTGCTAAAAACTCACCCGCTGGACCGCAGCCTTGTCGGCTGCTCCCCGAAGCAGTAAATTAGCTCCCTTCGGTCGCTACTTTATAGTTTTGAAAAATCATGGGAGAATTTTGTTGCGGCAGTGTCATTAAAATAATAGATAATCATATCTCATATTAAAAATCAGGATAATAAAGTACTAATTTACTGCTTCGGAATTTCCCCGAAATACTTCGGGATCCCGGTTGTCTTAATTGATATTACCGGGACAATAACCTCTAAGGAAGGCAGGAGGAGGATTACTTTAAATTCTCCTGATTTCCTGCTTTCCTTAGATGAAAAGTTGCCCGAACGAAGCGAAGACTAAGTTCTATATATATCATAGACTTGCCCTTAGTTCAACTATATGTTATTAATAGATTGTCGATTTATATAATAAAAACCTTTTCCGATATTTATTCATTCAAACCTAATCTTTCTTTAAAGCATAAATTAGCTGCCCCAGTTCTATCGGGACTGCTGATTTATCGAGGCAGAAAAATATGAAGAAGATATTAATCGCCGAAGATGATGAAGCATCACGTGATATTATTGTAAATATTGTCGAATCCATGGGACTGGTAGCAATCCAGAGTTCAAACGGGGCGCTTACCCTTAAGATACTCTATGATAACCCGGATATCAGCCTGCTTATATCCGATATAATGATGCCGGAATTGGATGGGATGATGCTCATCAAGATCATTCGGGGAAATAATAAGTTTGCCAATCTGCCGATAATAATAATATCCGGGGTGGCGGCAATTAACGAAATTAATCATATTCTTGAATTAGGTCTCTCAGTCTTTCTGGATAAACCGTTAGAGACATCCGAATTGAAGCGGCATATCGAAGATATGCTCAATACTGAATAATCACCCTCTGCTCGCAGGATAATATTTATGTCATCCCTACACCCCCCTTCCCAACCGTCGACTGAAACAGCGGAATCCCTTATCGCGCGGGGAGAGATGCTATTTAAATCGGAACGGCATGAGGACGCTATAAAGTTATTTATTAAAGCTGCTGATATTGATCCGTCCATTATTTTTTCCTGGCTGGAGAAAGGCGCCATCCTCTCACGACTTGGTCTGCATACAATAGCTATCTCCTGCTATAACCAGCATCTTAACCTACATCCCCGGGATATCGAAGCCTGGAAGCTAAAAGCCGAGAAATGTATGGTAGCGGGGATGGCGAACGAGGCTCTTGGATGCTGTGATCGAGCTCTTCAATTAAATGCCGGAGATATTACCGTCCTCCTCTACAAGGGATACTTGCTGGCTGATTCCTGCCAGGAATATAAAAAAGCAATCGAATGCTACGATGCCGCCCTGTCAATTTTACCGCGTGACCCAAAGATCTGGAGATTAAAAGGTTCTGCCTATCATAATCTGGATCAGTTCAAGAAAGCCATCAACTGCTATAACAAAACCCTCCGGATCAATAGAAAAATTTCCGTGGCCTGGAAAGACAAGGGAGATTCCCTCAACTGTCTTGCCCTGGGGAAAAAAGCTCTGATCTGTTATAAAAAAGCCATCAAATTGGAACCGGAAAATGCTTCTTTCTGGTATATCGCGGCCCTTACCTACGAAGACCTGGGGAAGAATAAAGACGCGATTCACTCATATCAGCAGGTTATCAAATTCGCGGTGCCGCGGAATGTCGATCTGGCCAACCAGGCCCGGATAGATCTGGATAATATAATAAATTAGCGCTTCGCGCTAATTTAGTTTTGAACCAAGTCCCGCATAATTAGCACAGACTATATAAATCTATGTCCAAATTTCAGGTGCTTATTCAGACAGGTGGCAGATGGCTCTCTTTTGAAAATCCGATCCGGATTATTGAAGCACGACGGATTGATGATGTTATTGGCTGCCTTCAGCTGATCGAAAGATTAGTGGAGGATGAGGGGTTACACGCGGCCGGTTTTATCAGTTATGAGTCCGCGGCGGCATTCGATCCTTATCTCCGGACCCATCCCCCGGATGAATTTCCCCTGCTCTGGTTCGGGATCTATACCGGACCGAAACTGGTGCGCCTCCCCTCCCCCTCTCCCGGAGTTATCCCGACTGACTGGAAGCAATCCATCACGGATACCGAGTACCGGAAGAATATCGATAAAATTAAAGAATATATCGCCCGGGGAGATACCTATCAGATAAACTACACTTTCCGCCTTAACGCCCCTTTTACCGGGAATGATTTTGATCTATTTATTGCCTTAAATCAAGCTCAGCGGGCGAACTATGGGGCATTCGTCAATACCGGAAGATACAGTATCTGCTCCGCCTCACCGGAACTCTTCTTTCTTCTGGACGGAGAGGAGATCCGGTGCCGACCGATGAAAGGAACTTCTCCCCGGGGAAGGACCGATTCCGAAGATAGCTCCCTGAGGGAATGGCTCTATCGTTCCGAAAAGAACCGGGCCGAAAATCTCATGATCGTGGACATGATCAGAAATGATCTTGGCCGGATCGCCCGAACCGGTACTGTCCGGGTAGACCGACTCTTTGAGATCGAAAAATACCCGACCCTCTTCCAGATGACTTCCTCGGTTACCGCGCGGACTCTATCTCCATTCTCAGAGATTATCTCCGCCCTCTTCCCCTGTGCCTCGGTAACCGGAGCTCCCAGGATCAGAACTATGGAGATCATCGCCGAACTTGAGAGCAGACCGCGGCATATCTATACCGGTTCTATCGGTTTTATATCTCCCGGGAAGAAAGCGCAATTTAATGTTGCCATCCGGACAGTCCTCATCGACCGTCGGAAACAACTTGCCCGGTATGGAGTTGGGGGCGGAATTATCTGGGACTCCACCCCTCAAGATGAATATGATGAGTGCCTGGTTAAGGCTCGAATATTATCAACCCCGCCACCTGATTTCTCCCTCCTGGAGACAATGCTCTGGACCCCGGAAGATGGATATTATCTCCTGGATCACCATCTCAAGCGGATCCTGAAATCGGCCGGATATTTCGATTTTCCCGTTGATATTAACCGGATCAGCGAGATACTCAGATCAAGAGCGAATAATCGTCCCCAAACCCGGCATCGGGTTCGGCTGCTGGTAAATAGGGGTGGCAAGGTTTCCCTGGAAGAGAGACCATACCCGGACCATCCCTCCTTCTCTCCGGTTCGGATCAAGCTGGCTGATTCTCCGATCGATTCCGGCAATCATTTTATGCGCCATAAGACCACTAACCGCAAAATCTATGAAGACGCGAGGACGCGGTCTTCCGACTGTGACGACGTTCTCCTCTGGAATGAACGAGGTGAAGTAACTGAAACTACCATAGCCAACTTCATCCTGGAACGAGATGGAGAATTAATTACCCCCCCGGTGACCTGCGGCCTCCTGCCCGGCACAATGCGCTCTAGCATGATCCAGGATGGTACCATTCGGGAAGAAATAATTCTGGTTGAGGATCTCAAGAAGGATGATAAAATCTACCTCATCAACTCGGTTCAGGGGAAACGGGAAGCAGTGCTTCTACAATAGATTCTCAGTTACTTTGGGGAGATAGGAAACATCATTATTCTTAAATTTTAAGTAAACATCTCACAAAATCCCAAATATCAATTTCCCCAAAATGATCGATCTATACAAATTACTTATCGTCGGTCTCGGCGGCTTTATCGGAGCTATCGGCCGTTACGCGGTCTCGGGCTGGATCCAGAGTCTATCCAAGAGTCCCTGGTATCCGTTCGGAACCCTAGGGGTTAATTTCATCGGCTGTCTGCTGATCGGATTCCTGGGGGGACTGGTGAAGAATAAGGAATTATTTCAGTCCGGAACCCGTCTCTTCCTCCTGGTCGGATTGCTGGGAGCCTTCACCACCTTCTCAACCTTCGGGTATGAAACATTTTCCCTGCTCCGGGGCGGCCAGTTTCTACTGGCTGGAGGCAATGTGGCAGCCCAGGTTATCCTGGGGCTAATAGGAGTCTGGTTAGGATTTACATTATCGAACCTGGTTTAAGTGCGCCGTCACATAAATACGTCACCGTATTTATGAGATCGGAAGAGCGTCGTGTAGGGAAAGAGTGTAGATCTCGGTGGTCGCCGTATCATTAAAAAAAACAACCACCAACCCCCCCCCCCCCCCCCTCACCCCCCCCCCCCTCGTTGCTAACTCTTCACCACACCCCTGCATCAAATCTCTGTAGTGTCTATT
>CAKZYZ010000152.1 GCA_937885075.1 uncultured bacterium
AGTTAGAATACCATGGTTGGGGAATAAGCCGCTGAAGGTCATTTGGACGCCTTAGTAAATGACGCTTAAAAGGCCTGTGGAAATCGGTGTTTAACTTTAGGCACTTAAGCGCACTTTAGGCACTTCGTAACTTTGCCCGAGCCGAGGGCGAGGGCTCCCCCCCCCCTATCCAAGATAACCGAGCTGCCGCAGCTTCTCTTTCACCAGCTCAACTTCCCGCTTATTCCAGATCCGGTCGTCCTTTACCGATAGTTTCGG
Organism: uncultured bacterium; assembly: GCA_937885075.1. GTDB lineage: Bacteria > Auribacterota > Erginobacteria > Erginobacterales > Erginobacteraceae > CAKZYZ01. The sequence continues at coordinate 259 of CAKZYZ010000152.1, forward strand.
CGTAGAGGCAATATCCCGCAGGACATAGACCACAAAATCGGTAACCGAATCAAAACCTGATTCTTCGATCAGGACCTTGAGATTATTATAGAGATTCCGCGGAATCTTAATTGTCGCTTTATCGTTTGCCGCCATTACTCGCACTCCCATTGCACTCTTATAAGAGTGTAATCTACTATAACACTCAATCTCCGTCAAGAAAATAAGGTCAAAAGGGATTTGAAGAAACAAAGGAAAATTCCATAGTTTTCTTTGTTTTTCTTCGTGTTCTTCGTGACCTTCGTGGTGAATATTTAGTTTTTTAGCACAGAATGTTAAAAATACCTTTTCGAGTACGGCCTAGTTAGCGCCTCAAGCGCTAATTTGAATAACACTTGAAATACTTCTTTCAACATTCAGACTCATATTGACCGGAACTAATTCTACATCAGGATGTTCTATTTTAAATACTCGAAATATCTCATCAGTAAATGCCCGACCAATAAATTTTACACCTTTAAAATCAAGCATTACCACCTTGAAACGGTTGAGCCCGGATAATAATCTCTTTGCTTGTGATCGGGATATTAATTTTTCACCTTCAAATTGTGCCAGTTCTACCGGAACTATAGTCTTTGTAAATCCATAATCATCATCTTCGTATTCTCTAAATACTTGCCGCATATTTCTCTTACTTTTATTAGAAATACTCATTGTTATTCCAGTACCTCTAAATGGGTCATCATGATTATTTATCAGCCAATCATTTTTTTTACTTCTGATATATGATAGTAAATTGGATGTTATAGAAAAACGATCAAGCATTCGAGATGTAAAAAAGATCCCTTCTCCCGTATGTTCATCCGGAGCCGTAGTCACTTTTCCTTTAGCTAATTCAAGAATCGCATGCCTTTCATCTTCTAAATTAAAATGATCTTGCAGATTTTTAAATATACCAATGCCATCATCTAAAACAGATAACTCAACTTTTCTGACATTAACAAGCACTCTAACTATCCCGCTGCTGCTCTTTGAGTGATCAATAACATTATTGAACATCTCAGTAAATCCATAATGACAAATATCAAACACATTTTTATTTATTAATTTTTTATCAAGCAAACCCGAGAAGATAGGATTTATATGTTTTCTCCAGATAAGGTCTTCTTTGAGATCTCGGTTAATTTCAAAATTAAATTGCTCATCATGAATTGCCTTTAATTCATATTTCCGATTCCTGGTTCTCCCGGTTGCAATAATTAAGTTTTCTTCGATTAAGTGGTTTAAATGGCGATTCGCAGCTTGAGTTGAAATCCCAAATTTTTCAGAAACTGTTTGGGCTACTCTACTTTGACCAGAATCAATCTGATCCAATATATAATTACGAATTTTAACACTCTTTTTCCGAGTTGTAGGCATAATATAAACCTTCTGATTTGAAACTAAATTAGATAATTTTAGAAACTTACTAATCTCTTATTAGAAACTATTGAGCACACATTTACAGTTATTCAACTATATATTATATTTCTTGTCAATATTGATATTTTAAAAAATCTCTTCGTGAACTTCGTGGTAAAAAGGCATCTCACATAAATGTTCGAGAGCTCATTGCTTCGAGACTTTCAGTGTCTCCGCTTCTCAGGGGAGAAATCAGTGTAAATCCGTGAAATCTGTGGACAAAAAGGGGGTGAGGCGGGGGGAACAATTGGTGTAGATTCGTGTAAATTAGTGGACTTCAACTAAACCGAGGCGGAGAGTCAATCCCGCGACCAATGCCGATCATTATCCCGGACAGTCCCATGGCGGAGAACCAACTTGGTGATATCATCCAGGATAGCATAGATACATGGTATCAGGATCAGAGTGAGGACGGTGGCGAAACTCAGCCCCCATACAATTGCCATAGCGGCTGGTCTTATAAAAGGATCTCCGCCGCCAATCATGTAGGCAACCGAGATCAACCCCAGAACAGTGGTAATGGTGGTAAGAAGCACGGGACGGAGCCGAAGACGGCACCCCAGGATGATGGAGGACTGGCGATCATGCCCTTCCCTGCGAAGTTTATTGATGAACTCAACCAGGACGATGGAATCGTTGACCACAACTCCGGCCAATCCTACCACCCCCAGCAGAGCCATAAAGCTGAGCGGCATCCCATGATAATAAAAGCCGATGATCACACCGATAAAACCGAATGGGATAGCCAGCATGACGACAAGGGGCTGAACCAGAGAACGGAAGGTGGCGGCTAATATAATGAATACCAGAAGAGCCGCTATCAAGAATGCTTTAAAGAGGCTATCCATTGACTCCTGGGTCTCCTCCCACTCCCCGCCAGATTTCAGGGAATAACCGAAATGCTGTTGCGAGATATCGCTGAACTCTTCGGCCAGATCCAGATTCACCCGGCGGGATGTGGTAACCTCCTCATCCACATTGGCGGTGATTGAAATCACCCTTTTACCTTCATCGTGTTTGATGGAGGTGATCCCGGGATGCCGATCCAGAGCGGCGATCCGGGAGAGAGGAATCAACTTCCCGAACCGGTTGGGTATCAGCAGATTATCGAAGACTCCGATCTTATTTCTCTCTCCGGGAGGATACCGAACCAGGACATCAATCTCCTCTTCCGCCTTCTCGGGACGGATTTTCGTGGCCAGACCACCATTGATGGCGTTCCGGACCGAGACAGCAACCTCGCTAATCGTGAGGCCGGCCAGGGCGGCCTTCTCCTCATCGATAATAATCTCTATCTCATCTTTGCCCGGACCATAATCATCTCCAATATCCTTTACCCCGGAAATTGTCTGAAGATATTTTTTAATCTCATCCCCGATCGGACCGGATATATTAAAATCATCGCCCTTGATCTGAGCGGCCACGGCCTTTCCAACCGGCGGCCCGTGACGGATTTTTTCATAGGTGACTTTTCTAAACTCTCCCATCTTATCCGTCTCTTTTCTCAGGCTATCTATAATTTCATCCGCGTCCCGAACACGGCCGGCGGCGGGAGTGAGATATACGTGAATCTGGGCAACGTGACTGCCGCTAACTCCGAATGGATCGTTAGGTTCGTTCTCCGTTACTCCTACAAGTGTGACATAGGTCTCAAGTTCTTCTTCCGGCAGAGCGCCGACCAATTCTTCCATCGGCTTTATCATATCCCGGGTCTTCTCCAGAGCACATCCCACCTCCCCTTCCACCCGGATGAAGAACTGCTCTATCCCAACCTGGGGGAAGAGTATCAGCTTCATCTCCGGACTGAGAACCAGAGCGATAGATCCGATCAGAGCCAGGATAAATATCAATACAACCAGATAACGGAGCCGGACCGCCAGGGTGACCAGCCCGCTATATCCCCCGAGAAGAGCTTGATACCACCAGCTGTCTTTCTTCGACCGGACCTTCCCCGACCGATCCTTCCTGGGTGGACGGACAAAATCAGCCAGATGAGACGGCAGGATTACAAAGGCCTCCAGCATCGAAGCCAGGAGCGCTATAATCACTACCAGAGGTATCCCCCGGATAAACTTACCCATTATCCCGCTCATGAATAGAAGCGGGGAAAAAGCGGCGACCGTGGTAAGAATGGTAGCGGTAACCGGCTTGATAACTTCCCCGGCCCCGACTATAGCAGCCTCACGGGGGGAGTAACCATCCTCAATATATCGATAAACATTCTCCGCGATAATGATCCCGTCGTCCACGATCATGCCCAGGACCAGAATCAGACCAAAGAGAGTGATCAGGTTGATACTGATCCCGAAATACCCCATAATCGCAAATGTGGTCAAAAAAGCGATCGGCAGCCCCAGAGCGGTAAAGAAGGCTACCGGGCGGCTTAAGAAGATGAAGAGTGAGACCAGGACCAGAATAATCCCGATTATTCCGTTGGAGGTGAGAACCCCCAGACGACGGCGGATATAGAAAGAGAGGTCATTGACCAGAATAATATCAAGGCCGTCGGGAACTCCCTTCTTGAATTCCTCAATGATCACTTTCGCTTCGTCAACGATCGTAATCGCGTCCCCCAGTTCTTTCTTGACCAGGACCAGCCGAATGGCCCGATTCCCCTCGGTACGGTAGAGGCGGTCTTCATCTTCAAAAGAAGAGACCACCCGGGCCACATCCTTAACCCGGAGCCAGTTTCCGACATCATTAGCCCGAATAATAACATCTTCCACCTCCTCCGGGGTCCTGAACTCTCCCAGAATCCGGACATTAACCTCTGAGTCCCCGGTCCGCATCTTGCCCCCGGGCAAGTTAACATTCTTAGCCTGGAGAGCATTCATTATCTCCCGGGGGGAGACATAAAATTGCTGTAGTTTTTTCGTATCCACCTCCACCCATATCTCCGGGTCCCGCCAGCCCCGGCGCTCTACCTTAGCCAACCCATCGATATCCTCCAGCCGATCTTCCAGGATCTCAGCATATTTCTGAAGGTCCGCCTCAGGAAGATTGCCGCTCATTGAGACCTCTATTACCGGGGTCTCCCTGGTGGAAAGCTCGTTAACCTCAGGGTCCTCGGCGCCTTCCGGCAGATCTGTAACCCGGTCAACCGCCCGCTGGATATCCCGGACAACTTTATCGAGATTCTTATTGTCCGGATCGAGATTTATCACGATAACCGAAGCATTCTCCTGGGAATCAGAGGCCATCTCATCTATTCCGTCTACTCCTTTAAGTTCTTTCTCCAGCGGAATTGTGATCAGTTTCTCTACTTCCTGAGCAGGGGAACCGGGAAAGATCGTGGTCACCAGAACAATATCAAAGGAGAATACCGGGAACGCCTCCCGATTAATCGTGGAGAGGGCAAAGAGCCCGGCAATGATCAACAGGACGGAGAGAAGGTTGACCAGAAGTGAATTTTTAACTGAGAATTTCGCGATATTCATTTTTGCTTCGCAAAAATTAATATTATTTCTGCGGGCGATATTAAGATTAATACTTTAACAATATTCCCGCTCAAATGCCGACAACCAATAGCCCTTGTAAATATAGTAATCAGTAACCAGTGATCGATAAGCCTCTCCTGGCCACCGAGCCAACTGCTTACCGCTTACTGCTCACCGCTTACTGCTTACCGCTTAATCCGCCCCCAACTGCCGGCGTAAAAGAACGCCCTGGGCGACCTGGAGGTCAATCAGGGATTTGTAATATACTGTCAGAGCCCGGATGGCGGTCAACTGGGAGACCAGGAGATCGTTCTGGTAGTCGATCACGGTCTTGCTGTTGGAGCGCCCGTACTTGAACCGCTTCTCCTCCTCGGTGAGCTTGGCCTGCTGAAGTTCCTTGATCTCATCCTCCCGGAGAGCCAGCTCCAGCGAGACCCGTGAAGTCCGGAGCTGATGATCGACCTGGGTATAGATCTCCCGCTCGATCTTCTTAACCCGGATAATAGCGCCGGCCTCCTTCAGTTCCGCCTGAATGGTCTCACTCCCGGCCAGGTTATTCTCCAGAAAATAGGAAAACTGGAGCCCCGCGTAATACTGGGGATTCTCCTCTGAGAATATTTCATCGGCGGCGCTGTTCCACTCATCGGAGAGGCCGTTGCGTCCATATGAAGCTACCAGATCGATCTCCGGCCAGCGGGTGTTCTCTTTCAGATCGAGGTTGATCTTGCCGGCTTCAAGCTCCTGCCGGGCCCGGAGATAATCCCACCGGTTCTCAAGCGCGACAGTCATGCAATCCGGAAATGTCTCCAGCTCGGCGTCCCCGGGGAGTCCCAGATTATTTTCCGGCAGGAGCAGATCCGGGGACCGGTCATCGATCAGCAATTTCAGCTTCCGGCTGACAGTTACCAGTCTCTCCCGATCATAGATAACCTGCGACTCCCGGATCTTCAGGTTGGCGGAGGCGGCCAGAAGATCAACCTTCTCCACCATGCCCATCTTGAGCTGACGCTCGGTCAGTTCAAAGAGATATCGGGCCCGCTCTTCCATCTCTTCTTCCAGTCTGACCTCGGAATTGATCTCAATCAGATCCCAGTATGTCCGTCCGGCATCTGCTAAGGAAGTTTCCATCAGCTGCCAGGCAGCCAGGTTAAGATTATCCATTTCAATCCCTACCAGTTCGATCTCGCCCCGGGTCTGCATCCCGCCCCAGTTTTTTAAAAGCGGCTGGGAGAGCGTTGCCTTGAGATATGATTCGCTAGATGGATTGATGGTGGTAAAGGGGGAATCGGAGAAAGAATACTGATTCCCGAACTCCAGGCTCAGTGAGGTCCCCCAGGGGAGGAGCTTGCTTACCCCGAGCCCGTAATTCCCGATCTTATTTAAATCCCCGGAATACTGGGAAGATTTCTTGAAGTTATCATAACCGTAATTCACGTCCGCGGATAAGAGAGTATCGTAGACAGAACGTGATGCCGGGATGTTGAGCAGGTTAATCCTCTGCTCGATCCGGGCCAATCTGATATCAAAATTTTTCTCCAGCGCACGGTGAAGAACCTCCTCCAGGGAGATCCGGCGCGGGGGAACCGGGGGGGACTCCCCCTCATCCGCGAATCCGGTTAATACGCCGCCCGGATATATCAAGCATATAATGGAGACGGCAACGATCCGGATTGCTATCTTCTTCATTCTGCCCCAGGATTTAATTATTAAGTCTGCTGGCAATTCTAATGACCTGTAAATCCTTTTTCAATTAAACAGTGGCTATAGTCATAATGAATCGGTTAAACCCCAGTAATGGTTACATTTTCTTATTTTCTCCCCAAAAATATGAGAATAATATTATCTTATTATCTTCTCGTCGTCTTGATATTTCTTGCGGGATTTTCCGGGTTAACTACAGAATTTTCTTCCCACGGATTCAAAACCGTCTATACTAATAATATCGAGCAGAGAGAGTAAACATTCGGAAAACCAGGCGCTCCGCGCTTTTCGCGAGGTGTTGTTCCCGCGGTCGTTGACCGCGGCACCAGTGATCCCCGGTCATCCGCGGTCAACGACCGCGGCTACAGGACCCGAGATAGCCAGCGGCATTTACCGAATGTTTACGTAAGAAATAATCAAAAGTGATAACTTGAAATCAGAATAAAATCTTTTATTCGGAGGGAAAAATGAGTGATAAATTTGATGAAGTAATGAGTGAGATTCTCAAGCCAATGTCCGACTTAACCCTGGGTCCGATCGATACCATGTACCTGATGCGCCATGACGGCAGTCTGGTCTATACCGAGGGGTACTGGCATCCGGAAGGCAGTATCATCGGGAAGTTGATCTATTACCCTGACCCGGACGGCCCTAAGGATATCCACGGCAGGAGATACTCCAGTATCGTCAAGGAGGAGAGAAACGGAGAGGAGATATACATCTCCCACGAAGACCAGCTCAAAAAGGTCTATCAGCTCTTCCCCGATCTTCCCCCTGACTCCCACAAACTGATTCTGGCCGAGTACCAGATGGCTTTTCCCTGGGATAGTTTCGCGGGCTACTTCGATGACCGGGCATCACTCCGTTATGTGATGGAGCATTTTCCCCGGATTGACGAAGTAGTCAGAATGACCTCCGATCTATTCGAAGTGCCGCTGGAACGGCTGGGGATCACCGGTTCTTCCGCTCTGGGCCGGAAGGGCGCAGATATCGATCTGGTCTTTTTAGGGACCCCGGAAGAAAATATGGAGACCGTCCAGAAAATCTGGTCCATTATCTACAGTCAGCCGGACAAACAGGTAGTGGAGTACGGCAAGTTCTGGCCGCTAAAGATCTATATCGACCGGGAAGAGGTCTGTACCTTCTACGTCTATCGGAATCTGGCCGACGCCCCGATCCGGGACTGCACGGTGGAACTGGTCAAGGAGCCGGTCGAGGTATACGGGACGGTAGCGGAGAATATCAACTCTCTCTTTGTCCCGGTGGTCCTGGAACTGGAAAATGTCTATATCGACGGGGAGAAGACCGACGATATCCAGCTGGTAATATACGATGGCGCGGTCCGGGGTGAGTTCAAGAAGGGCCTCCGGCTCCACATCAAGGGAAAGCTGGTCAACCTGATTAAAGACGGCATTAAAACCCCTGCCATCTCCGTGGTGGACGGATTCAATATCGAACTGGAGCGCTTCCGCGCCGGGGTTCCTCATCTTCAGTCTCAACTTGAAATAGAGAAGAATGGCTGATAAATCATCTATATCCGTGTCTTATCCAAAAAGCAACTAAACCACGAAGGACACGAAGATCACGAAGGAAAATCCTTATTCCTGAATTTTAAAATCCCTTCGTGAGCTTCGTGTCCTTCGTGGTTTAATTAGCCTTTAGCCAACGACTTTCTCCGTCTCAATCAGATTGGTGGATAACAGCGCCAGATAAGAATCATCGGAGGTAGTAACCCGGACCAGATCTCCTCGGGCTTTCACCCGATCGCCGATTACATATTCCCCGCGCAGACCCCCGTGGTAGAGGATAAGAGCAATTTCGGTTATCTCGGGATGACCGGGGAATTCCACCTCATTCATCTGGAGAACCGAGGGCATGTAGAAGGTATGCCGGTCCTTAAATATGGCACCGGTCAGCTCAACCCCCTCCTCGATCACCTCCATCGAAAAATCCTGGAGCGGAATCTCGGAGAGATCGGTATAGGAAAAGAACGGGCAGATCATATTTTCCCAGTCATCATAGAACCGGATCGCCCAGAGCATTCCCATCTCGAAGACCTGGCGCGCGGGATCTTTGACAATCTCGTAGATCTGATTTACGATATCCCAGCCCTCGTCTCCTTTCCCGTAAAATACCAGGTCGAAGTCATGGGCGGTCTTAAGATTGCCCAGGGCTAATGAACCGGTAACCCCGATCGAGTCAGGAGAGATGTTAAGCATTCCGGCAACCTTGCGGATCGAGTCGTCGATCTCCGGGGAGAGTTCCCGGGCGATCTTCAGCGAACGCCGATGATCGACAAAGCCGATCAGATCTTTCCGGTCGAACTGGCATTTATATTTCGCGTAGGGGGGCTTATCTTCCTGGGCTTCAGGAGCCAGTTCGCAATATTGGTCGAGCTGGTCCTCGAAGTTGATCCATGACTCTTCACCGGTATCATCCTTTTTCTTGATGATTGACCGGTAGGGCTGCCCGAATATCTCTTTCTTCCCCTCCGGGTCGGGGATATAGATAATATTACAGATCAGCTTATCCGGCGGGTGACAATAGCCTTCCGAGAAGAGGATCAAGCCGGTTTTATGAATAAATATCATCGCGTCCCGGACAACATCCAGCTCCTCCATCGGGAGGACGAAGTTTTTAAATTTGTCGTTGTCTTTTACCAGGTCATAAAAATTGTTGTTCAAGGTATTTCTCCTTTTTAGAACTTAGCTCGGCCGTACTCGAAAAGGTATTTTTAACATTCTGTGCTAAAAAACTAAATATTCACCACGAAGGTCACGAAGAACACGAAGAAAAACAAAGAAAACTATGGAATTTTCCTTTGTTTCTTCAAATTCCT
>CAKZYZ010000153.1 GCA_937885075.1 uncultured bacterium
GGGGTGAGTTATGGGAGGTCATGGTTCTGCGTGACAGCGCGCTCAGTGCGCGTGCGAGGGATTATCATTCTTTCTTTTCGTTTTATTTTTTTCACTTTTTTTTTTTTAATGATACGGCGACCACCGAGATCTACACTCTTTCCCTACACGACGCTCTTCCGATCTCGGAGATTGGATTTTAAAGCCCCCCCGCCAGGCCTCTGTAATGAACTACGAATTTCGCGAATTACACGAATTGATTCACTTGGACTCGGCCTTGGCCTTTTTTGTTCGATCCGCCGTCGCTCCTTTGGAGCTATGGCGGACAAGCTGTTTGAAGTTGAACATTCGGCGTTCCCCCGAAATAATCGGGATACAAGCAGATGCTCAGTCTTTTCGCCCACCGCCCCCCCCTTTTTTTTCAGTCCACTAATTTACACGAATTACACTAATTGAGCCCCCGCCCTCTCCCCCTTTTTAAGTCCACGGATATTACACGGATTTTCACTGATTGCTCCCCCTACCTCGGCCCCTATATTAACCGCGAATCTCGCTAATCCCCGCGAATTTGAAAACTGAAAATAGTGGATCATTTCAGAGGCGATACCCCTGCGCTCTCCCCACAAAGACCCCCGTCACTTTACGTGACGGGTGAATCAGTTCAGAAGCTACACCCACGCCCCCCACCTCAAAGACCCCCGTTACTTTCCGTGGCGGGTAAATCAGTCCAGGAGCTGACACCCCACCCCGACCCGGCGCGGGGGGAGTAGGGGATGGCTGCCGGTTAGCTGTTGAACTTACGCTCCCCGATGATAAATCATCGGGGGGGGTGGTTTGGGGGGAGAAGGTAGGTTTAGCTGTTGAACCCCTTTGGGGTTCTATTTGTGGGGGGTGATCATTTTAACCCGGGGATTCTCCTCGGAACCCAGGGTTTCACCCCGGGCTTAAATGTTGAACCCCTTTGGGGTTCGGTTTGGGGGGTGTCTATGATACGTCTATCCCGGGGTTTTACCCCGGGTTTCAACCCGGGGATAATACCCGGTCCGCCCAACCAACCATGGACCCCAACGGGGTCCCACATCTCAACCCCGGGTTTCAACCCGGGGATATATATCATCTCACCCCACCGAAGCATAAAGCAAGACCTGACCCCATTCCCGCCTACAGAGCTGTCAATCCGGCGAAGTTGTTGCCGCGTTCAAATCGTCTCAAAACCCACACCCGATTTTGTATACAACTCTTGCTCGTACGAGCAAGAGTTGTATACAAATTTGTCAAGGTATAATTCGATATAGTTATTCTATGGCATGGTAAAGGGAGTCGAAACCGGGGTCACGGTGGGTAACGGAGTAGCAGTGGGAATCGGAGTTGGTGTCATCGTGGCGGTTGACATCACAGTTGGAGTTGGAGTCGTGGTCGGGGCGATAGTCGGTGTGGCGGTGGGGACAGGTGTCGGTGTCGGGGTGATGGACGGGGTTGGCGTTGGGATCAAGGGCCGGCAGAGCGGCACTCCGGTGGGGTAAACCCACCGGGGACATTTTGGGGGGAGAGGGCCGGTTTAGCTGTTGAACTTCCGCTCCGGTGGGGTGAACCCACCGGGGGCGTCCCCATGAGCTTTTCCCTATTCCCCAGCCTCCTTCTCCCGTTCTTCTATCAGATCCTTCTCGTCTTTAAATTCATTCCAGAGGTCGAGATTACTGTAGGTGAGCGTGGTCTCCTCAAATCCATAGCGGAGTTCCATCTCTGTATTTTTGCGGGTCCAGATATACATATTCGCGGCCGGCATCTCTTCCCGGGGATACTTATACTCCTTCATCAGGATGGACTTAACCAGAGAACCGTAAGCTGAAGATTCCCAGACAACCTTAGCGGAATATAATTTTTGGCCGAGAGGGGTGAAGAAGAAGGTTATAACGCATTCATTCCCATGGAGGTGAGTTTCATATTCGAGGTGAGGCTTAAGACCGGTTATCTCCTTCTCCGACAGAGTGTAATTTTTATCGGCCGCGTGCGCCTCAACTTCGAGCAGTGTCATCCCCCAGTTAAAGTCCTCCAGTCGGATTGGTTTCGCGTAACCGGATACGTTGAGAAAGAATAAGATAAAGATAGAGATAGAAAGAAGAGTAGTTTTCATGATGTCAATATATGATACCATTAGAAATTAATTAACCACAATATCTTTCCGGAGGAAAAATAATGAGATACTCCCATTCAAAGATCTCTACTTTTGAGACCTGTCAGCTTCAGTATAAGTATAGATATATCGATCGACAGCCCGTCACACTGGGACCTGGCATTGAAGCCTTCATGGGGATCCGTGTACATGAGGCGCTGGAAAAATTATACCGGGATCTGAGAATGACCCACCTTCTTGAGCTTGATGAACTCCTGGCCTCCTATCAATCCGCCTGGAAGGAGCACTGGGATGATAAGATCCGGGTGGTCAAGAAGGAGTACAGTCCGGATGATTACCGTGAGAAGGGGGCCAGATGTATCGCGGATTATTATCGGCGATACTCTCCGTTCGATCAGGGGCGGACCATCGGGATTGAGGAACGGATCCGGGTAGAACTTGGTCCCGATCGATTCTTGACCGGATTCATCGACCGGCTGGATCTGGCCGGAGACGGGATATATGAGATCCATGATTACAAGACATCCAATAGGCTCCCGACTCAGGAGCAGGCCGATCATGATCGTCAACTGGCACTCTATCAGATGGATATTCAGCACCGCTGGGATGACGTACAGGAAGTGAGCCTGGTCTGGCATTACCTGGTCTTTGACCGGGAGATTCGCTCAATACGCACACCCTCCGATCAGGAAGAACTTCTGGCGAAGATAAATAAGATAATCGATCGGATTGAATCGACCACCGAGTTTAAACCGAAAGAGAGCGCTATCTGTAACTGGTGCGATTTTCAGAATATCTGCCCGCTCTGGAAACATAAGTTTTACCTGAAAGAGCTCCCTCCCCGGGAGTTCGAGGAAGATGATGGACGAAATCTCACCGATCAGTATGGCGCTCTCCTTGATGAAGAGCAGTTACTGAAAGAAGAGAAAGAACGGGTGAAGGCGCTGATTATCGAGTACTGCCGATCATTTAATTATGAGGTTGTTTACGGCAGTGACCGGAGGATCGGGCTGAAGAAAATTAATAATCTCCGTTTCCCCCCGGCCCGGGATGAACGGCGGATTGAGTTGGAGAAGTTGATCGCGAGCGCGGGAAAGTGGGACGAATTCTCATCTCTGAATCTCTTTAAGCTGAAGAAAGCCCTCCAGTCCGGAAAACTCCCCCAGATCTTAGCCGAGCAGTTAGAACCGTATTATACCGAAGAAGATACATATAGGCTTTCAGTGACCAGGTTGTAGCAGAACGATTTTAGGCAGAATGATTAAGGGCAGAATGATTAAAAACATAATGATTAGAAATTTCTTAAAAAGGGACCGAGGTAGGGGGTAATTATTCTGCCCTAAAAAGGGGCCGAGGTAGGGGGGTGAATCGTCTTGTCCCAAAATCGTCTTGTCAAAAGGTTGCGAAGCTAAGTTCTTTTTAACGTCTTTTCCCTTCAACGTCCTTCTTTTTTAACGTATTTTTTCTTCAACGTCCTCATTTTTCAACGTCTCTTGTCCCTAGAACAATAAGCCGGTCATTCTCGAAGAGGATCGGTCGACCCTCTTTCCGGAGGGTTTCGACCACTTCCGGGAAAACCCGGTCTTTCCGTATTGCCAGGTAATCCACCCCTAATTCTTCCACATAAGTTACCTGACTGAGATTCGGCTCATACCACTGGCGGCCTAATTTGATTACCCGATCCCATTCAGCAGTTGAATGCCCGGAGTAACCATTGAGCAGTGTAATCTCGGGGAATCCGCAATAATACAGCATCTCTCTGGTACTCAGCGGGAATGGTATGCTGGGAAATGCCGCCACTATGCCCTTCTGCTCTGACCACCATCTCTTCTCGTCGGGGCTCGGAAAGATATTATCAGAGTCATAGTGGTGGAGGGGAGCTGCCCCCATCCAGCCGCCGGCTGCTTGCAAGAGAATTACAAACACGGCGGCCGCGATCGTCCACCCGCGTACCCATTTCTTTGACGAACCAAGAGCTTCAAGAAGACCAACCAGCAGAACCGCGAAGAGCAAACTTTGCCCTACTACTGCCAGGCGCCCGACCGAGCGCATATGGGTCAGGGGAGGGAGAATGGCGGCAGAGATTCCCCAGATTGAAGGATTGACCGGAGAGCCGATAAAATGGCTCCGCGGGCCGAGTGCTATCCCGTAAATGATAATCAGGCAGAGGATGAGATAGGCGAGGGGAAATGAAACCGGATCAGTATGATTTCGCCGACGCACGCCGCGGAGGAATAATACCAGTAATAAAATCCAGAAGATAAATCCGGACCAGCAGTTAACCGTCTTCCAGCCGGACGGCCCCAGTTTCCAGATTATGAGAACCGATACCGCTCCCCAGAACCAGGGGGTCTTGATTGCCCGGAGAAGCCATCGCAGGAGCGCGGGAAATTTCCATATAATCAGCCCGGCTATCCCCAGGATGAGGCCCGCTCCCAGATAGGCCGGCGATTCATGGTGAATGGCGGGAAGCCGATGAAAAAAGAACTCGTACAGATAGCGGGGGAGTCCCCGGGCCGGAGTATAGAGATGGAAGGGCTTGGTCGCCATCCTATGGATATATTCGAGCGGTTGTTCCGGCGAGTTGACGGACGCGTATCCCAGAACTACCGGTAATGCCAGAGCCGCGCCGGCCAGTTCATACCAGATATTATTTTTAAGAGTGATGAAAAGTGTCCGGGGATCGCGTGTCAGTTCCATAACTAACCAGGCCAGGAAAAGTAACGCTCCGGTTATGGCAAAGTACGCGGTCGAGAAGATCAGTAAATCCAGAGAGATCAGGGAGATGAGAAAGTACCTCCGCTTGCCGTACCGGGAATATCCGATCAGCCCGGCTATCATGGTGATTACCCAGAGTGAACTCAGGTTCTGGAAGTGGACGAAATATATCAGCCGGCTGGATGAGAATGAGGCCAGATAGGCAAAAAAGATAACAAAGATCTCCGACCACCCGGGGATACCCGGGCGGCGCTCCCGGATTAATCTGAATAAAATTTCAAAGAGCCAGATGAATGCCAGATATCCCAGCGCGCAGAGCATGATAGCGGTCCAGCGATAAGCGGTGAAAATATCCACTCTGATAAAGCGGAGAAAAGAATATCCGGCGGCGGGGATCAGAAGATTATCGGACCAGAAGTATGTATCTTTATTGTGGGGCCAGTATATCCGGCCGTCGGCCAGGTTCCAGTCTCCATCTATAATGGAAGTACGGACATGTTCCATTACCCAGAGGTTAAAGAAGCCATCCCCGGCATCCCCGTAGATATAATCGGAGTTATCTAATTTCCCTAATCTCAGGTGGAGGACGCTTCCCCCTATGAATAATCCGGCGGAGAGGAGTATAAGCACAATTAAAGGGCAGCCCTTTTTCTTCATCTTTTCAACCATTTTTTCGGAGAGATATTTGTAATAATATCAGCGTTTTGAATGACGAATCCCGAATGAGGAATGAAGAGTGAATGTCCAAATCCTAATGTCCAAAGAGGCCACCCCGCGATCGAGTATTCGCGGATAGCCGGTACAGGATATTCGACGGAAGTTATTCGACATTCCTCATTCGGATTTTGTCATTAAACTCTCCGATTATCAATAGATAACCCCAGCGATAGCATTTTTTCTGATAGGCGGTTCCATTGCTGAAGAGCTGATTCTGCTGTTGTCTTCCAATAAGCTGTTTATACTTGAAGATGTAAGCGAAAGCGGAGCTATTATGGACCGCTTCAGCATAGGGAGGATAGCGGTCATGTGAGTGGTACGGAGCGGCGATAATCTTTTCGCCGGTAATAAAAGTTATCGGGTAAGCAAGCCAATAATTCACAAAAGCGCGGGTAATATTCTCCTCCTCCAATGATTTAATAATATCCGGGACCAATGGTTCCGGGGTGGTGGACTGGGGGAGGGGGAGATTGGCGGAGAGTCTGGCGGAATGTCCGCCGATAATAATAACCGCCATCAGGATCCCGGCCGCTTTACTTTTTTTCCAGAGGAACAGACAGAATGAAGCGAGAAATAACGGCAGCCAGCTTATTACCGGGATCAGGTACCGGTAGGCGGTGGAATCCTGAATCAGAGAACTGAGGGAGATGGCGGAGAAGCAGCCGATCAGGGAGGTCAGAAAGAAGATATGAAGCCGATTGTTCCGGATGAACTCCTGAAAATTCCGCTGTCGCGCGAACTTGATCAAGAGAAGAATAATTACGAAGATGACAGCGGCGGCCAGAGTGTATCCGTTGGAGATACCGGAGTATCTGGTCAGCCTGGTTGGCCCCAGATCCAGCTTGAAGGAAGAATAGCTGACACCGGTTACTTTCGGCAGCAGCCGGGGAAAGAGCCGGGAGATGTTATCCCCGATGTTATGAAAGCCATCAGCCTGGCCGAGGGTCTGATAATTCCCGTAAGAATAATCGGGGAGTTGTCGAAAGTATAGATTGATCCCTGCCGTGATCAGAAGAAAGATGATAACGATAATGGAAGCGGTGATAACAATCGGGTAACGGATAGAAAACTTTTGAAGGAGAGTAAGCGCATGCTTTAATCCTGATCTATTCCAGACCAGTACTGTCGTGATTACTATCAGGATGGATAGTCCCCGGATGAGATCCCTCACTCCATTATGAGATCTGATTTTGAGTCCGAAGAGGGAGAAGTCAATCTCTCCCTGAATGATTGTGATCAGGCTGAAGATAATGTAAATCACTATAACCGGGATAATATATCTGCCGACCAGCCGCAGCGCCCGGCGCCATCGTGCGGGATCCCGGCATTGGTCCGGAGAGGTATGGTCTTGACCTCGCCGGATATTTATCATTTCAGCCGTTCCGAAGATAATGAGATAGAGAGCGATGGGAAGGTAGTAGTATGCCACCATGGAGGAGTTCCAGAAACCGATTCCGATTACCGAACCCAGGAAGAAGATCCGCCATCCTCCGTTACGTTCACCTCGAAAATATCCGTCCATGAGGCGGAAGAAGAGGCTGTAAGCCAGCGTCCCCCAGAAGAGGGTTTCGGTGAAGCCTCCCCGGGCTTTGGTGGACCAGAGAATCACGGTGTCGGAGAAGACCACTGTAATCGCCAGGGTAAGCAGGGCAAGAGCAACCCCGCCGAATTTCCGGATCAGGCGGTACTGGAGAAAAAGAAATAGGATATAGAAAGTAAGAGGGGCGAGTTTAAGGATGAAGATCGAAGAACCGAAGATCGCGAAGTATCCCGCCGCGACCAGCGCCTCCACGCTCCCCATGTATCCCTGCCCATAAAAATAGGCGGGGATATGACCATTGAGAACATGCCGACCCATCAGTCCGACAATCGCTTCATCGGCGTCAAAGTGTTCTATCGGATGGATAAGGTAAGTGGAACTGAGCCCGACCGCCAATAGGATAAGCAGGCAGGCAATCGGGCGCTCATAATGGTGGAATATCTTTGTAATAATCATAAATAAGTTGCGGCAAAGCCGTTAATTTTATCTTTAATATTAGAAATAATTCTACAACTGTGCGAGGATTATTTTTTCATCTCCCGGCTGAAAAGACTTGATTTATTCCTGGTTATGCCTTAACTTGTCTATATTAATTTAACCATGTAATCAACTTCGGACTAGAAATTATGAAATTGGCTGAACTACAGAGAGTATCATATCCCGAGACGATCGCGGGGGCAATTGCCATTCTCTCCGATGAAAAACGTCAGACCGTCGCCGTTGGCGGAGGTATCACCTTTGCCTTCACTCCTCCGAATAATGTGGAGGAGATGGTCTGCCTTCGCCGCCTCCCGTTGAATTATATAAGTAAGAAAGGCGGTGCCATCCACATCGGGGCCACCACGCCGATCTCCGAACTGGTCTCATCCGGGGTGATTAAGGGTTATGCCGACGGCATGATCTGGGATGCCGCCCGTAGGATCGGTTCCACCCTGAACCGTAACTTGATCACGGTCGGCGGCAATCTGGTTCAACCATTCATCTGGTCGGATCTCTCCACCGTAGCATTGGCCCTGGGGGCCGGAATAATAATCCAGGATAAGAATAAGCGCCGGGAACTTTCAGCAGAGGAGTTTTTCTCCCGGATACCCGCCAAGTTCTTAAAACCGGGCAGTCTGGTAACCGAGATTATCTTCCCTCCCTTCGCTAAGAACGCCCGTGCCGCCTATGAAAAGTTCACCCTCACCGAGTTCGACTATGCTATCCTGAAGGTAGCGATTGTTCTTATCAGGACCGGAAAAGTATGCCGTGAGATCACGATTGTGGTGGGCGGGGCGACAGTTCTGCCCCAGAGAGTCCGGGCCGCGGAAGATATATTACGAGGGAAGAAAGGGGTTCAGATACTGGTGAATGAAGCCTCCGAGCTGGCTTCCGAGGAGCTCAAGCTGGTCCGGGATATCCGCTGTTCGGAGAAGTACAAACGTGATCTCTGCCGGGTTCAGGTCCGGGGAATATTGGAGAAAATCCTGCTTGATCAAAAGGTGGCGGAATGGAAATTGTTTTAACTATAAATGGAAAGGAGAGACGGGTGGAAGTGGTCGGAGCGGAGACCCTGCTCGACCTGCTCCGCCGGCTGGGCTATAAGAGCGTCAAATTCGGCTGCGGGGAAGGGGCTTGTGGGGTCTGTACCGTGCTGATGGATGGCCGCCCGGTTAACTCCTGCTTGATTCTCGCGGTTACCGCGGGGGGGAGAGAGATTGTCACCGTGGATGATCTGGGGACCAGGGATAATCCTCATCTTCTCCAGACCGCCTTTGTGGAATCAGGGGCGGTTCAGTGCGGTTTCTGCACTCCGGGGATGATACTGGCATCCAAGGCTCTGCTGGACCGGAATGCTTCGCCTACGGTGGATGAAATCAAGCAGGCCCTGGACGGCAACCTCTGCCGCTGCACCGGCTATGTCCAAATCATTGAGGCGGTTCAACTGGCGGCCCGCCGCATACGGGCGAAGAAGAAAACTGGAACCAAGAGAAAAAAGACAGCGGCAAAAAAACCGAAGACGAAAAAACAAAAGATAACTTAGCCATTGGCTTTGCCTTGGGAAACTTTTCCTCTAAGGAAAGCAGGAAATCAGGAGATTTAAAATACTCTCCCCTCCTGCCTTCCTGCTTTCCTTATGGGTTATTGAAATTCCTTCGTGGTAAATAGTTAGTTTTTATATAAAAAGATGAAACCACCGAAATTCAATGAAGTAAATAAAAGCGTCCTCAAGATCGACGCACTCGGTCTGGCGCTCGGGGAGGCGAAATTCACCGATGATTTTGAGAAGCCGGGGATGATCTATGCCAAACTACTCCGCAGTCCCCACGCTCACGCCCGGATTAAATCAATCAATGCCGTTAAGGCCAAGTCCCATCCTGGTGTGGTGGCGGTTCTCACCCATAAAGATGTACCCCGGATTCCGATTACCACCGCGGGACAGGGATATCCGGAGCCGTCTCCCTATGACGAATTTATTCTGGATAATAAAGTTAGATATGTGGGGGATAAGGTTGCCCTGGTCGCGGCGGAGACGGATGAGATCGCCGAGGAAGCGCTCCAACTGATTGAGGTGGAGTATGAAGTGCTCCCGGCTGTTCTTGATCCAAGAAAAGCAATGCGTGCCAGCGCTCCTATTATCCATGATGAGAAGGATTGCTATATTCCAATTCCAGTCCCCTATGAGCCGGAGAAGAATCGGGTGGCACGAATAGACGCTTCGGTGGGGGATATCAAAAAGGGGGTCAAGAACGCGGCGATGGCGGTTACTGACGAGTTCGAGAATCAGACCGCGACCCATTCCGCCCTTGAGCCTCATTGCGCGTTAGGCTGGGTGGATGAGAACGGACGGTTAATAATTATCTCCACTACCCAGGTCCCGTTTCATGCCCGCCGGATCCTCAGTCGGGCGCTCCAGATTCCTCAGCGGAAGATCAGGATCATCAAGCCGCGGTTGGGGGGTGGTTTCGGGGGGAAGCAGGAGGTTATCCTGGAGCAGTATGTGGGACTGCTCGCTCTCAAGCTCAATCGCCCGGTCAAGATGCGGCTGACGAGGAAGGAAGTATTTATCAGCGCCCGGGTCCGGCATAATATGATTACCAAGGTCCAGGTCGCGGCGAAGAAAGACGGTGAATTGACCGCGATAGATCTCTACGCTCTCTCCAATACCGGCCCCTATGGAACCCATGGTCTGACCGTGGCTTCCAATGTCGGAACGCGGACGCTGCCGATGTTCAGATGTCCCAACCTCCGCTTTTCCAGCGATGTGGTTTATACCAATCTCAGTGTGGCCGGGGCCTACCGGGGCTATGGCGGAACCCAGGGAATTCTGGCTACCGCCATTGTCATGGATGACCTGGCCGAGCGTCTCGGCATAGACCCGGTGGATTTTTATCTGAAGAATGTAATCGTGGGCGGGACGGAAGTTCCGATCCTGAAAGAGTTAGGCGAAGGCCCGGTGATCGGTCAGCCCCATATCAGTTCCTGCGAGCTGACCGCCTGCATTAAAGCCGGCGCCGAGGCCATCGACTGGAAGAAGAAACGCGGCCAACCGGGCGGGGGACGTTATAGCCGCGGCATGGGTATGGCAATAATGATGCAGGGTTCTTCCATCCCTTATATTGATATGGCCTCCTCCACCATAAAGTTGAACGATGACGGTTCATTCAATCTCCTGATGGGCGCTACCGATATCGGGCAGGGGTCGGATACGGTCCTGGCCCAGATCGCGGCCGAGGTTTTGACGGTCTCGACCGATGAGATAATAGTCTATTCCTCGGATACCGATCTCACCCCATTTGACGTGGGAGCCTACGCCTCCTCCACCACCTACCTCTCCGGGATGGCGGTAAAGGATACGGCCGAGAAGGTGAAGGAGCAGATGATCGCAGTTGGCGCCCGGATGCTCAATACCTCTCCGGACAAGGTTAAGGTGGCCGGGGGCCGGGTGATCGGGCCGAAGGAAAAGTCGGTAACTTTCAAGGAGATCGGTCTCCGTTCATTATACGAAGAAGATCAGTTCCAGATTTCGGCGACAGCCTCCCGAATCTCCCAGGAGTCCCCGCCGCCCTTTGCCGCTCACTATGTCGAGGTGGAGGTGGACCGGGCGACCGGGAAGGTCCGGGTGGTTGAGTATGTGCAGGCGGTTGACTGCGGGACTCTGATCAATCCCACTCTGGCCCGCGGGCAGGCGATCGGGGCCCTGATGAACGGGCTCAGTTACGCGCTGACCGAGCGCTATATCTATAGCTCCAAGGGAGTAATGCTCAATCCCAACTACGGCAACTACAAACTCTTCTACACCAAAGATATTCCCAGGATAAGAACCATCTTTGTCCCCTCCTATGAGCCGACCGGGCCGTTCGGCGCCAAGAGTGTGGGAGAGATCTGCATCAGCGGTCCGCTCCCCGCCATCTCCAATGCCATCTATGACGCGGTCGACATCCGGCTCCATCGCACCCCCTTTACTCCCGACAAGGTTCTGGAGGCTCTTCAGGCGCGGGAACGAGGTTAGAAAGAAGTTTTAAGTTGGAAGTGCCTTCCTCCGTCGCTAAAGCTATGGCGGATAGAAAAAGTTTGAAGTTGCCTTCGCCTCGGCCTCTTTGTTAGCCGCAAACCAGCCGTCGCTCTTCGAGCTATGGCGGGTCAAGAAATGCGCAAAATTCGCAAGAATCCCCGTCCTTTCATAATTTCTTTTTGCTTTTAATGGTCCTGTCTGCAATCGCATTTGGAGATTGGTTATTGGACATTCCGCTCCTCCCGGCCTCTCCCCCTTTAATAAACTCCGGATTTCGCCCCCGATTAAAACTTCGGGGCGGAGAAATTACGCGAATTAAAAAAGATCGATTATAGCTTATCGGGATATTCCTGCAGTTAATGGGCAAATATTTCCTTATTTTTTATGTTTATTTGGTAGGGAACAGGTTAGAGTAACTTTTTTTATATTGGGAATGACCAGAAACTACTAAATTTTGATAAAACCTAAAATTTGGTATGAAATTCGCTGTATCTTTTCAATACGCAAAAAACAAAGAATTTATCAGTTAAAAAAACGAAATATAGGGAGAAAGAATGAGGATATCCATGAGGAATGATGCTTCAACAAAGGAAAGAACAGCTATGAGGTCAGCTCGCGGAAAGGGATGGCGACTGATATTAGGGAGTACGGTGGTGTTATTTTCCCTTACCGCCGTGGTTGGCATGAGGGGTGCCCGCGGGCAGAGTATCATGGTTGATTCGTTTGATCTGGCTCATTCCGTGGTGGTAAACGGCCCAGCCTCATCATCCGGATCGCTCTCTGTTCAGGACGCGGATATATTGGGTGGAGAGCGTGATGTTTTTGTCAGTCTTACATCGGGTGGTGCCGGAACGACGGTGAGTTCGATAGGGGCGTACAGTGGGTCATCGGTGCTGGCCCACAGGGAGAGTGCATTAACAGAGGGTAATTCTCTGCTAAGCTGGGATGGCCCCGATAATGATGCCGCGGCACTGGATCCCACCGGATTGGGCGGCGTGGATCTGACAGTCTCGGCGGCAGGGGGTCCGGTACAGGATTCTTTCTCGGTCTGGGTCACATTCTGTGACAAGCCTCCGGTGGAAGTACTGATCTCAGTCTATACGGACGCGGGGAACTGGTCGAGTTATCTGTTGAGCGTCTGTGATGAAGTTCAGGGAGGCGATCCGGGGTTCATATACGTGGTCCCGTATAGCGGGTTTACTTCTCAGGCCGGCTCCGGGGCTGACTTCACCGATGTGGGCGCGGTCACGATGGAGATAACTCCCCTTGAGGCCGGAGCGAATATTTCAATCCGCCGGTTGAGAACGGAGGCTTCCGGGACCGGGAGTGATCCGGGTATCTTTATTGATAAATGGGATGTTCATCACCTTGTAGGAGTCGGGGCGGGCAGTCCGATCGGCTCGAGTGATTGGGCGGCCGTGACAGGTTCAGGGATATTGGGCGGCGAGCGCGATGTATATATTGAGGCAACCAGTAATTTGGGGGGTGCTTTAGCTTCGGGAATCGACGGAGGCAATCAGACCTGTTATTATGATGAAGGTACCAGCGCGGAGGGTATTAATCTTTTCTCCTGGGACGGTATGGACGGTGATGGAGATAGTCTAGATCCAACCGGCCTCGGAGGGGTTGACCTGACTCTTCCTTCCTCTCCTGCGGCGGGGTGCCCGATACAGAAATTTTTCCTCTTTAATCTGCTCAGCCTTGATCATCTTCCCGTTGATTTCACTATCTCCGTTTATACGGATGCTTCAAACTGGTCGAGCTATACCTGGAGCCGAAGAGCCACCATCACGGAACCACTGGGTATTTTCTATCATATCCCTTACAGCTCTTTTGCCTCACAGGCAGGAACGGGGGCTGACTTTACCAGTGTGGGGGCGGTAACGCTGCTGATAGATCCCGTTCAGCCCAGTACGGATCTTGAAATAGGACAGATAAGAACCCGGGGGCAACTTAGCTGCCTTGGTGATCAGGTCTGGCTTGACCTGGACGGTGACGGCATTCAGGATGTTGGAGAAACCGGCATTAGCGGCGTTACCGTCAATCTTTACAATCCCGGCCCGGATGGTGAGCCGGGAGGCGGCGATGATCTTCTTGTTGATACTATGGCCACGGATAGTAACGGGAATTATGGTTTCTGCGGCCTTGAGCCGGGCGACTACTATCTGGACTTTATTCTTCCCGCTGGCTACACCTTCAGTCCGCGGTATCAGGGAGGGGACGAGACTATTGACAGTGATGCCGATCCCGCTACGGGGGAGACGGTCATTATCACTATGGTTCATGGCGAGCACGATACGAGCTGGGATGCCGGTATGATTCCTCCTCCGCCGACACCAACGCCGGCTCCCACTCCATCCGTAACCCTAACTCCCAATACCACTCCAACGGCAACACCATCAGTAATCCCGACTGCGACTCCGACTCCCAGCCCGGCACCGGTATGCCGATGTTTTGTAGTCTCTCAGAGCGGGTATGTCAGCGAGGGAAAGAACCAGCTGACACTGATAGATACATCGGACTATAATCCTGATACCAACGAAACCGATATCGGTACTACTACCGGAGTGACGGGGATCGAAGCAATTATCTATGATGACAGTACCGGTACTCTATACGCGGTTGACTATGACCAGTTAGGTACACTTGACCAGATCACCGGATTGTTCACTCCTCTGCCTGATGCGATAAATATCCGATCCGGCAGACTGAGCGTAGAATCATTTAAGGGGGTAAAAAGAGGCGGCATTGATGTTGATGGCCTCTCCATCCATCCGGTGACCGGGATCATTTATGCCTCGGTCCGCCTGAGCGGAAGTGATTTAATAATCCAGCTCGACAAGACCACCGGTAAGGTTATCCCCGGGGCATTCGGGGGTAATGACTATCTGGTGGTTGAGGCTCTGCTGCCCGGGATAGATGATATTGACGACCTGGCTTTCGATCCGGTTGATAATACCCTCTACGCCATAGAGAACAATAGCGGCCAGCAGGATTATCTTATTATAATCGATCTTGATAGCGGCGCGGTAACAGATCAAGGTCGATTGAACAGGGGTGAGGCTGATGTCGCGGATATGGAAGGGTTGGGATTCGGTTGTGACGGAACCCTCTGGGGCATTACCGGCAATAAGACCGTCTACGAACATATCGACTGCCTCTGGGAGATAGATAAGACTGATGGCTCCTGTTTCTCTCCCCGTCGGCTCAGCCATGGTACCGACTATGAAGCGATTACCTGTGGCATCTTTGACCTGACGTCATCACCTACTCCCGTACCGCCTGTCATCCAGGTTGATTCGGGAGACTATGACGGCAACGGGATATCGGATATCGCCATCTTTAGGGAAAATTCCGGCCTCTGGGCGGTAAGGGGAGTTACCCGGGTTTACTTTGGTGCCTCCGGTGACTATCCGGTATCCGCTGATTATGATGGCGACGGGCCTACCGAGATCGCGTCCCTCCGTCCCGCCTCCGGCCTCCGGGCGCTCCGGGGAGCACGCCGCCCCCATCACGCCCGCGG
>CAKZYZ010000154.1 GCA_937885075.1 uncultured bacterium
AGTGGTGGGAGTGGATGGATAGGGGGGTACAGAAGTGTGTATGTGAGTTAGAGTGTAGTGATGGTAGTGTGGTTGTTCTTTTAGGTTTTGTATTTTTTTTTTTTTTCAAGCAGAAGACGGCATACGAGATATATCAGTGTGACTGGAGTTCAGACGTGTGCTCTTCCGATCTAAGGTTTCAGTAAACCCCGTTATCCCGTGCTCGTAGAGGCGACCTTCAGGTCGCCATCGTGTGGCAGCCTAAAGGCAGCCGCTACGAGAGGACATGGTTCACTGAAACCTTACAAATTAACATTGGTTACTGATTTCTTATTCTATTGGGCTACAATATTTATCTGTTATTTTTTATTGATTTCGCAATAGAAAATATCTTTTTTTCAATCACGCTTTAATATAGTATGTTATATATAAAGTGGCAATAGAAATTCAGTTGTTTGAATTCAATTTATTAATTTTGGGTAATACTTTGGCCCTTTCCCCTCGTTCCCACGCTCTGCGTGGGAACGAACCGAGCCGGCTCCGTCACGATGCGGAGCATCGTGACGAGTGGTTGGATAGATTTTTCAAAGAGCTAAAGTGTAACAATTTTGGAATCTAATAGAATAAATATAACTATAGTAATTCGATAAAATAGAAAAATTTTACGGCGTTAATTTCGGTGTCTTTACACTAAGTTAGCGCCGAAGGCGATAACTTATGAAGATACCGATTGAATCTATTATTGTAAAAGAAGAGACACGAATCCGGCAGGATCCGGGGGACCTGTCCTCACTGGAAAATTCAATCCGTAAGGTGGGCCTCCTTAATTCTGTAGTGATAGATGAAGACAATCGGCTGATAGCCGGTTATCGGAGGCTCTCCGCCTGCCGGAATCTGGGCTGGAAAGAGATAGAGGCCAATGTGATTGAGTTCGGCAGTGATGAATTGAAGATGCTCGATGCCGAAGTGGATGAGAACCTATTCCGTAAGGATTTTACTCGGGAAGAGATAGAGTCGATTGAGAGGCGTCGGCAGGAGATAATCCGGAAGCTCAGGGGGAATATCTTTCAGAGATTCTGGAGATGGTTACGGGGTTTGTTCCGTCGCGATAAGAGAGAGGATGATGTCAAGAGTGAGGAAGAGGGCGATAAAAAGGAAGAAGTTAAGGAGAGAGAAGATGACAGAGAATCAAATAAGAACGGAGAATTCATCCGGACTATCGAGGGACATGAAGCTGGTTAAATTAAGATTAAAGACACTGATCAGGACCGATGAGGCATACCTGGTAGATCTCGGCCAGGGTAAGGTCTGGATCCCCAAGTCCGCGATCAAATCGACCCGTAGAATCGATCAGGGGATTCTGGAGGTGGAAGTACTGGAGAATGTGATCCGGGAAAAAAGAGATGAGATGCGGAAACTTAAAGAGCAGTTAACCGGGTTGAAAGGCTCCATCATGGGCGAAGTGATGGAGTTGAGGGGAGAGCTTGTCGAGGAGACAAATGATTCCCTGCTGGTTAAGATCGGTCCCCAGGAGATGTATCTCCCCAAAGTCTGTTTTTCAGAGTGGGAGGAGCAGGGGGATCAGAAGTATCGATTTGTGATCCAGAAGGATTTTCTGGAGTTCAAACTTCGCCAGCTCCAGCAGCCCGATCGCCGTGACGCGATAACTACCGTTAAGGCAAAGATGATCCAGGAGACTGATCGGGCCTATCTACTGGGGTATGACGGGCATGAGATCTGGTTCCCCAAACGGGCCGTTATCGAAGCCAGGGATAAGGGGAAGGAGTGGGAGATAGTAGTGGCAACCGATTTCTGGATGTTCAAGCTCGAGCAGCAAGTTAGTTAGAGCCTTTGGCTCTAACTATGTTTTGAAAAATGACTACCATGATTGTATTGAGGCGATACCGGAAAAACTATTAGCAATCCAATGTGAATTATCTCTGTGTTGAATAAATAATCCTGGAGCTCCCTGGATATTCAGATATTTTCTTAACGGTTGAATGAAAATAACTATATTTAAAATCAGCCGCTTCACCGCTGATTTTAAATATTGTAGTTCTCCTCCGGCGCCAGGGTGTCGCCGAACTGTCGGGAGAGGCGCTCGACGTCTTCAATGGTCATTGAATCCAGAAATTCATCAAACTTGATCCCGGCGGATTGTTCCAGGATGTATTTGACCATATCTACGAATGATACGATATTCCGGACCCGGTAAGACGGGATCATGCTTACTTTCTGATATAGATAGTATCTGATCTTGCTCCAGAGCATCCCGATCTTCTTTCTCCAATCCTTCGGGAACCCCATCTCTTTTACCAGTTGGTCCATCCGCCAGGAGAAGTTGGTAGGTGTGGTCGGTCCTTCTTCATCGGGAAGCGTTTTGGCCAGGACTCTTCCCAGGGCCAGGAAGGCGTAGTGACCGGCGTGCTGCAATTTATCCCTTCGCTTCAGGACAATCGCCGTCATCATCAGGTCGATTACTTTTGGATCGATTTTTAGTCTCTGCATAGCCATAATAATTTTTCTCTGAAAAATTATTAATAAAATACCACCCCAATATCGGATTGCAATAGCAAAAATGTTAAAGTATATTTACAGACTCGCATAATTGAGGGATAATGTTGTCTTTCAATAATTCTGCCACAAAGGCACAAAGACACTAAGAAAAACCTAAGAAATGTTTAAATAACATTGTAATCGCACCTTAAGATTTTTTCTTTGTGTCTTTGTGGCAAAAAAGTTGCGGGGCTAAGTTCCTGCTTCGGAATCTCAATAAGCTCGTAGTGCAGGACTTCAGTCCTGCCCAACGAAGGCAGGACTGAAGTCCTGCACTACGAGGTTGCGCCGAAGGCGCTATATTTTTATGAGTATTAGAGAGAAAACAATTAATCAGGATTGCCGGTATTATCTCGGGGATCGTCCCTGTCGTTTTCATAAACGGGAAGGAGTTAAATGTGGAGACTGCCCTCATTATTCTCCGTTTTCTTTTGAGATATTGATTATAAAGCTGGATGCCGCGGGAGATGTTCTGAGGACAACTTCGATCTTGCCCGGTCTGAAAGAGAGATATCCGGATAGTTATCTGACCTGGATTACCCGGGAAGTATCCCTTCCGCTGTTTATTAATAATCCTTATGTTGACCGGGTGCTCCCTCTTGAGCCGGATGGTTTATTATGCTGCCAGGCTGAGACCTTTGATCTCTCCATCAATCTTGATACCTCTCAACTCAGTTCGACCATTCAGTACCTGGTTAAGGCAGGAGAGAAGAGGGGTTTTGCTCTCAATGACCGGGGGATGGTCTCTACCTGTAATCCGGAAGCGGAGAGATGGCTCCGGATGAGTATCTTTGACGATGAGAAGAAGGCCAATCAAGAATCCTGCCAGGTTATTATGGCGGAGATCGTGGGAAACCCGCTGCCGCCGGGAGAGATTGTTCTCAATCTGAGTTCAGCGGAAGTCGCTCAGGGTGATAGTTTCGCGAAAGCCGCCGGCCTGGACCGGGCAAAACCGGTTATCGGGTTTAATACCGGAGGGGGAAGGCGCTGGAAACATAAGAAGTGGACCCGGGAGAATACTCTGGCCCTGGCTCGTCGCTGCGCTGAAGAGCTTGACGCTCAACTGCTCTTATACGGCGGCCCGGAAGAAGAAGAGAGAAATGCCTGGCTGATGGAGAGGGGAGAAGGGATTTTTATTGATACCGGTTGTGACAATGACCTGAGAGCATTCTTCGCGAGGCTTAATCTCTGTGACCTGCTGATCACATCCGATACCCTGGCGCTCCATGCCGCCGTCGGTCTGAAGAAAAAAGTGGTAGCTCTCTTCGGCCCCACTTCCGCCTCTGAGATCGAACTTTACGGCCGCGGTGAAAAGGTGGTCTCACCTCTACCCTGTCAATGCTGCTATCGGCCCGACTGTGAGGTAAAGCCGGATTGCATGGAGAGCATCACCCCGGATATGGTCTTCAAAGCTCTTATTTTTTCTTCGAAAAAATAAGAATGTGCAAGCATGAAAACAACAGGGTGGGTGTGTTTTAAAATATATTTCATAAAATCCGCGGTTAAATAAATTCCCCGAACAGAGTGAGGGCTAAGGTCTTGCTTAGGATTGAAAGGCCGAGTGAAAGTAAGCTTTCAGGAAACCCCGTTGCCTCGTACTCGTAGAGGCGACCTTCAGGTCGCCATCGTGTGGCAGCCTAAAGGCAGCCGCTACGAGAGGACGGGGTTCACTGAAAGCTTACGAGTGAAGGCGAATAACTTTAGGCACTTCAAACTTTAGGCACTCCAGTTGCCCGAACAAAGTGAGGGCTACGTTTTATGAAGATTGTAATAATGATTCCAACCTATGACGAGGCCGGCAATATCGAATCCTTGATCTCTCGCCTCTTTGCCCTGGGTTTGGATTCATGCGAGATATTGGTGGTTGATGATAAGTCCCCCGATGGTACCGGGGAGATTGTCGCCGATCTGGCCACGCGCGACCCGCGGCTTCACCTTCTCTCCCGCCCCGGTCCCCGGGGAAGGGGATACGCCGGGCGGGATGGATTCATTCGAGCGCTGGAGATGGGCGCGGACTGTATTGTGGAGATGGATGGAGATGGTTCTCACGATCCTGATCTGCTCCCGCTTCTCCTGGATCCGATCATCCGCTCTCAAGCGGATGTGGTTGTCGGATCCCGTTACGTAGCCGGCGGAGGGGTAGAGGGGAGGGAATGGTTTCGCGATATTATCAGCGGTTGGGCCCGGGGTTATATCAGGATTATTCTGGGAATCCCGGTCGGTGATCCAACTTCCGGATATCGTGTCTTTGGAAGAGAGGCACTGCGGGAGATTAAACCGGAGACACTCTCGGCCCGTGACCCATTCATTGTCACCGAAGTCCTCTATCGCTGCCATCGGACCGGGCTTAGAATCAGGGAAGTTCCGATCATCTTCCGTCAGCGGGAGAAAGGAGTATCCAAGCTCAGTTCCACTGTTCTGGCGGCGTATCTCTTCCGGGTCTGGAAGTTGAAATTCTCAGGGTAGGAGTGTTGACAGGATTCTTTTGACAAGACGATTTTGGGACAGGACGATTTTATTGGAAAGGTAAGCGGTGAGCAGTAAGCGGTAAGCAGTAAGCGGTGAGCAGTAAGCGGTGAGCAGTAAGCGGTGAGCAGTTAGCGGTGAGCAGTTAGCGGTAAGCAGTTGATGAATATCCAATATCCAATGTCCCAAAAAAGAAATTAAGGCAGGACGATTACAGGCAGGACGATTTTATTGAAAAGGCAAGCAGTTAGCAGTTAGCGGTAAGCAGTTGACCGCACAACGGGTGCCAATTGCTATCTTTGCTAAAGCCGGGTGAAGGCGAATAACTTTTTAAATCCGCCATAGCTTTAGCGACGGAGGAAGGCACTTTTCCGCCAGAGGCGGATCAGCCTCTGGCTGAAGCGCATTTCAAACTTTAGGCACTTCAAACTTCAAATATTTGAGATGCCCCAGAAGGTTGTCTTAAAATGGGACTTACGAATCAAAAAACGGAGGTAGATCATTATGACGGAAGAGATGCTGAAAAAATATGGTTTTAATGAGAGTGAGTTTCAAAGTCTCCAGAGCGATTATCGTAAGCATCGGCTCAGTCTCCGGAGCAATCTGATCACAAAAGATAATGATTGGGAGGTCAGGCTCCCTCATCCATCCGATACTACCGATCTCCCCGGGCCTGAGAGCGAAGAGGCCGCCCGGGGGAGAGATATTATCGCTGGCGGGAAACTGGGTCTTATCCTCATGAACGGCGGCGCTGCCACCCGGTTCCAGAAACCGGGGGAGAATCTGCCCAAGGGAGCCTTCCCGATTATGGAGGTCGATGGGCGGATGCGCAGCTTTATGGAATTGAAACTGGCCAACGCGCGTTCGGCCGAAGAGGAATACGGCGGAGTTATCCCGGTCTGGATTCTCAACAGCTACTTTACCGAAGATAAGACCAGGGCCATCCTGGCCGAGAACGATAACTTCGGCAAGGCGGAAGTATTTACTTACTGCCAGGGGATTATGAAGCGGGTCTTGCCGACCATAGATGACCTGAAGCTGCATTACGGCAAAGCCATTGCCAAACTATCTAAGAAGTTTGAGGGATTATCTTCCGGCCTCGAACGGATCGGACTGGCGCAAGAGCTCTCCGAACGCAGAAACGAGTTGATCGGCTGGATTAAAGAACTGCGCGGCCGGGCCGGGGATGAGATTGAGGCGGATGATGAGAAGAAGCGTTATAATCCGCCGGGTCACCTCGATACCACTCTCTGGCTGGTCCTGGACCGTAGCCGGCCGCTCCTGAAGATGATCGAGCTGGGGGTCGAATATATTATGATCTCCAACATCGACAACCTGGGAGCACTGGTTGATCCGGCTCTTCCCGGGCTATTATCGCTCCGGGAGAAAGATGGGGTCAAGATACTCTGTGAAGTCTCTACCAAACCTCCCGGGCAGAAGGGCGGCGCTCTGGCGCGGATCTTCGATCCGGCCGGCCCCCGGGAATGGACCCAGATAATAGAGGAGTTCGCCTTCCCGCTGGATTTCGATCAGGACCGGATCCCGGAGTTCAATAATGCCGCCTACACGGTATCCGTTCAGACACTACTGGAGATCTTCGATCTGACCCGGGAAGAACTGGAGACGCTGGGTCAGGAGGAGATGGTGGAGAAAGTAAAGAGAGTGACCGACCGTCTCCCCGTCTATGTCGCTATGAAGGAACTGAAGACTGATACGGGGAATGTTATCCCGGTGGTTCAGTTTGAAAGGCTCCAGGGTGACCTCACCCGACTTCTGAGACCGCTGGCGGTAAAGACCGAAGATAGATTCTTTCCGGTCAAGAAACGCGAGGATATTCCGATTGTCGTCCCCCGGCTCCAAAGAGTACTGGAGGGAAGGATCAGGCTAGACCCTGCTTGATGATGGTTGTTATCTATATTTTCGTCAAATTTTTAGTATTGCCCCGACGGAATTATTATAGTCATTCTTCAGAACTATAAAGTAACCCCGCCGTTGGGAGGTTACTTTATACCGTGGATGAATATTCGATCGGGGGGGGCGCCGGACTGATAAACCTCATCGATTACCCGCAGGATCGGATAACGTTCCGGGTGTTCCCGGATATACTTGATCGTATGGTAACACCAGATCAGGGACGGATCATCGGTATGAATCGGAGCCAGGTAATGCTGGCCGTATAGGAGATAACTGATCTTATATCTCCTTATAAAATCATCGAGGACCCGGGGGGTGATCGGGAGCGCCAGAACCCGTTTCCCGGTCTGATAAGACAACTCCGGCGGATAGCCGACCTGGGCCATCACCCCCTCACCCGGAAGACCCCGGATATATTCCGCGGTCCGGGGGATCTCAACTTCCTGCTTCTGTGAGAAGATCAGGTTCCGGTTTTCGGTCAGGTATATCCCGGTTAATACGGTTAGAGCCAGAACCAGGCTGAGAGCGATTATCTTTCTTATTCTCTCGGGCTGGCGGAATAATCCGGTGATAAGCGTTATCCCATGAGCGAAAAGAAAAGAGATCGGGATCAGGATTGGGATCAGGAATCGCGGTTCCGGGTGGAGAATGACCGGGATAAAGAAGATAATCAGCAGAAATGAGAAGTAGACGGCTCCATCATTCCGGATCTTCTTCCGGATCAGTCCCCGGGTAATGGAGAAGACAGCGGTTGCCCCGATAAAGATGTATGTGATTATGTAAAGGATTCCCGGGATCCCCGAAAGACTTTTAAGAGGATAGACGTTGGCATTGATCCGGAACTCGGAGAGATCGACGCGGAAGTTGAACATGGTGGCGGTGGCCGGGAAGTAGCGGGGAGTAAAAAGCTGCCGGAGAGTAAAATCCCGGACATATTCGATCGTCCCGTCTACCCCGACCGGATAGAGAGGATTATTTTTAAAGATGATCACCCTGGTCATAATCCAGAGACCATAAGCCGCGATCATGATAAGAATGGGGAAGAAGGCATCTCTTATCCTGGTATCGGGTTCGCGAAATAGAAGGTAGGCCAGTGCGAAGGAGGGGAGCAGCATGACGGTGATATCCGAGGTGAAAAAACAGGCCGCCCCGATGAATCCCGCGATGTATAGGGAGCGCCGATCTGACTTGATCAGTCCCTTGATAAAGAAAAATAGACTGAGGCTGAATAGTCCGAAGAATAGTGAGTCCTTGTAGATAACCCTCGAAGTCGAGATATGAAGCGGCGAGACCGCGAGCAGGAAGAGAGCTATGGCTATCCAGAAGTAGTCTTTCCCGAAGAGGCGGAATAGTTTGGCCATTGTGAAGAAGGCAACCACGGCGAAGAAGAGAGAGACTGTCATTCCGGCGATGTGGTCGGGGAGAACCAGAGAAAATAGACGGATCAGATAAGGGAACCCCGGGGGATGGACCAGGTAAAGCTGGTTATTAAAAAGGGTGTGGTGAGGGAAGTTCCGGGCCAGTGTCAGATACTTCGCCTCATCCATCGAGATGAAATAATAAGGTGACGCGACAAAGATCCGGATCAGGAGGAAGAGAACAAATATCGCGATAAGTAGTCCGAATT
Organism: uncultured bacterium; assembly: GCA_937885075.1. Classification (GTDB taxonomy): domain Bacteria; phylum Auribacterota; class Erginobacteria; order Erginobacterales; family Erginobacteraceae; genus CAKZYZ01. The sequence goes on from CAKZYZ010000154.1 coordinate 8,543, forward strand.
TTTTAAGTTGATCCCGGTTCATTGAGAACTTAGCCCTCGCTTCGGGCAACTAAATTGAACTACGAATTTCGCGAATTACACGAATTATGCCGATTAGAGAAAAACAATCCGCCCAATCCTCTTCACCACTTTCTTCGGGACAGGACTCCGCGGTTTATTGTCGAAGACCCGGCTTTAGACGGGAAATCCCGGAGCATTAAATTAGCTTCCTTCGGTTTCTCCTTCAGTTTCTAAAATTATTCACCGTTCTGTGAAAAATTCACTACACTCAGCTCCAACGGCTACTATTATTCCCGAGCAGTAATATTTCATTCGTGGAATGTGGTTGGCGAAGGGATAGCTAAATTGCCCTATACATAAATATTTATCTGTGAGATTAGTTCGAAGGACTTGATATGTTTCCTGACACTAAATTGTGCCACGTGGCACAATTGAGCACAAATTTTGAGGATAAAGACAATAAAAACAATTATATAGAAATATATGTCAAGTTAATATTAGCTAAATCCAACTATATTATTTGCATGCTGTTATCTCTTTAGAAAGAGATTTTCGGGGATTTATCGATAGCCGGAATATATGGAATGTAAGGTTTTCAATGAACCCACGAATAGGATTTTAGTTCTATCCGGACATAATGTCCGGATTATTGTCCGGATAGAGCGGATCGCCTTGATTTGTCGTGATATCCGGCCATAATGTCCGGTTTAATGTCCGGATATCAGGTTTTTTTAAATAACTTGGTATTCTGTTGAAGGTCCTGATCCTATTTTGTTGAGCATACCAAGTTTTATAAATCGATTGAGATGTCTCCGAGCAGTTCTACCCTCAACATGCACAGCATTTGCATACTGATTTGAATTGAACCTACCTTTCGTCATAATCCACTGCCAACCCTTTGTCTCGGTCTCACTCAACAATTCTATGGTTGCGGGTGCCAGTGTTCTTATAGGAGCTTCTCTACTTCGGTAAATAGTGAGCACCAGATATGGGGCTTTCCACGCATATTTCGGCAGGGGTAATCCAAGTTCCTTAGCTCGATCCCGAAGGGCCCAGGGTCGGACCTTGACTATTGACTGATAGCCCATTAATAGGCCAGATTGACTCCCCGATATAGCTTCTTGTCCTTCTTTATTGTTCTTTTTTATGCTCTTGATTCTGATTCCCGGGGCGTCCCCTATAGTATTGGTTACCGCTACCATCGGACCAACCGGGATCATGGTGTCTTCGCTGATTCCCTATCTTCCCGGTTGATCACACAGTACGGTTAGATAACATCAGGCGTTGTCACCCCAAATCCTAAATCCCCCACTCCCATTCCGGGACATCCTCATGCTTAAACTATAACGAACTCAATCCTATCAGTCAAACTGATTAATCTAATAAAATAATAGGAGACGGTGTTAAATAGTTAAATAATCTCTTCCCCTCTCTTCTGAATATCTGAGCACTTCGTTCTGACTCAAAAGTCGACCTTTAGACCGCCGAGATTATTTATCCCCCTCACCCTTAATCCCTCTCCCTCGGGGAAAGGTAAATAAATAATCCCACTTTTTTTGATTTTTTCCGGAATAAAACGCTTGCTTCACGGATCTTAGCTTGCTTGGAAGATGGTCCTCTGGGGGCATTCGATGCAATGCAATCTCTTGGATTCCGACATCGACCAACTGCGTTCGAAGGGATAAAAGGAGGACATTGATCATTTTAAATTCTCCTGATTCCCTGCTCTCCTAAGATGAACAGTTGACCGAACCCCGATAAATCGGGCTAGACTGCGTGAGGGCTAATTTCCATTGTCTTTTTCCTGCTCGCAAATTATGATACTAAAATATATCTTAAAGTAATCAGTAACCGTTCCCCATCAGGAGACGATTAGTTAAATGAGGGATTACCTGAAAAGAAACTGTCTTAACGCGCGGCAATTGCCGGATGGGGCGCGATAGTGGCTACGCGGGAAGACAGGGAGATTATTGAAGATATCCGGGGGGGTAATGTCAACGCCTTTGAGGAGCTGATTGCCAGGCATGAAAACCGGGTCTTCGGCATTGTCAGGGGCCATATCCCGGCCGACCGGGTTGAGGAGGTAGCGCACGATGTATTCTGCCGGGCTTACCGCTCCATCGGGAACTTTCGTTTTATAAAACCATTTGAACACTGGCTCTCAACGATCGCGGTTAGGACCTGTTACGATTACTGGCGGAAGGAGAAACGAAGGAAAGAGGTGCCGTTCTCAGCGTTCACCGATGATGATGGCCGGGAGGTATTGGACGGGATCCTCTCCGGTGTGGCGGCGGATGAATATGATCTGACCCGCCGACGCCGTTTTGCCCGGGAGATGGTCTTTCGATTGCTGGACGAACTCTCCCCGGAAGACCGGATGGCGCTCAGCCTGGTCTATCTGGAGGGCCGCCCGCTGAAAGAAGCGGCCGGGATGATGGGGTGGTCCGTCACGAACATTAAGGTTCGGAATCACCGGGCCAGGCAAACCCTGAAAAAAGCACTGTCGAGGATAGGAGATTGACCATGAAAGGCAAAGACCCGGAAAACATTCGTCGCTTAACCGCGGCAATAAAGGACGCTTACCGTCATCCCCCTGAGTCATCCCCGAATCACAATTGGAGGGAAGGGGTGATGGCGGAGATTCGCGCCCTGGCGGAAGGGGGAGCAGGCCGGAGCAACCTTTTCTATGTCCCCCGGATATTATTCCGGGTTGTGCCGCTTATGGCGGCGGCATCCCTGATATTATTTATCGCCGCCTGGTCGGCTATGGGTTCTTTCTTCAATGACCTGGCGGTATCCGTGCTAACTGAACTACCGTTTTGATCCCGTATATTATTTTTCAGAATGAATAGAATGCCCCGAAAGATTTGAGAAAAGGTAATCAGTAAACGGTGATCAGTGATCGGTAAGCCGGAACTGAATGACCAATATCCAATTTAACGACAAAAAGAAATTTAGACAGAGATCGGAAGAGCGTCGTGTAGGGAAAGAGTGTAGATCTCGGTGGTCGCCGTATCATTAAAAAAAAAAAAATAAAACAAGACACAAAAAAAAGACAAAAAAAAAATAAAAAAAAACACGCCAACAAGAGAAACCGTCAGAGTGTACAGCAACGACAACAGGAGAGAAACAACCACACGCAAAGAAA
>CAKZYZ010000155.1 GCA_937885075.1 uncultured bacterium
TCTTTTCTTTTTTTTTTTTTTCTCTTTCTCTTTGTCTCTTTTTTTTTTTTTTTTTTTCAAGCAGAAGACGGCATACGAGATATATCAGTGTGACTGGAGTTCAGACGTGTGCTCTTACGATCTGCCCATCTTATCGACAACACCCGCTCTATACATCTCGGCGATGGCGTCCAGAATGCCCGAACCGCAGATCCCGACCGGCGGTCTATCCCCTACCGTCCGGATCGATACCGATCCATCCACTATCTTCACCCGTTCGATCGCTCCATCCGCGGCCCGCATCCCATCCTGGATATGCGCCCCTTCAAAAGCCGGGCCGGAAGCACAGGAACAGGTTGATATCCTACCATTGTGAATTAAGCTGATCTCGGTATTGGTCCCGATATCCAGGGCTATCGCTGTATCCGAACGTGATCCCAGTTCGGTCGAGACAAGCATGGCGGTATGATCGGCCCCGACATACCCGGCAATATTGGGAGGAAGATAGATATGCCCCCCCGGGGCGATACGGATCCCGATCTCTTTGGCCGAAAATTCCATGGATTCATTGGTCGCGGAGATATAAGGGGCCTCTCCCAATTGGCGCACCGGAAGACCGGTAAAGAGGTGGTGGATCGCGGTATTGCCCACCACGACCGCTTCACCGATCCAGGACCGCCTGGTGCCGGTCTGAGAACAGAGGGCGGAGATCATCCGGTTGAGCCGCCGGACAACCACGGACTGCATCTTCCGCCGGCCGCCTCTATTCTCATTGGTATAGGATATCCGGCTGACAACATCTTCCCCGTACGCGATCTGAGGATTGGGCTCCCCAACCTTGGCCAGGGTCCGGCCGGTTTCCAGATCAACCAGATAGGCGGCAATCTTGGTGGTTCCGATATCAACCGCCAATCCCAGGAGGGTGGACCGGCGGGGAAGAATCGCCGCCACTTCCTCCCCCCGGAGGGCAACCCGGACCTTCCATTTCTCCCGGCGCAACCGGTTGGACATCTCAGCTAAAACCGATCGGCTGATCGAGGGATGAGCCACACCGTCTCTTTTCAGCGCGTCCTTGAGACGGGAACTATCCCCCCGCAGGTTCTGGAAATCAGGCGGAGGGAGGTGAAGTTCCCGGGAGACAATTACCGGATCGAGTTCAATCTCTCCCTCCCGCCCTTCGACCTGGAGTCTCTGAGATGTGGAGAGAGCCTCGGGGGGGATATCAACCGTACAGTCGGTAAGGGGGACCGCCTGGCAGGACAGCCGGAAACCCCGGGAGAACTCCGAGTCGCTGAATATCCCCCTCTCCTCACCGGTAGGTGGGGTCACCCGTCCGGCGATCAGCCGGACCCGGCATTTGCCGCAGGTGCCGATCCCGCCGCAGACGGCCGCCAACTCCACCCCGGCCGACTGCGCGGCCTGAAGTAGCGTCTCCCCGGATGAAACCGTCGCCCGACGGCCTACCGGCTGAAAATCAATCGTATATTTTTCCTGGATATTACTTTTCTCAATCATAATAGATACATAAATTTGCTGGTGTGCTACATCTAAAGTCTAATTCTTCGGTATTAATTCATACTATACCATACTAGCCCGTTGGGGGAAGTGCTTTTGTCAAGTTTTTTGAGGGTAACATAATCCCCATCCTCTTTTTCGGATAGGTGTTACTGGCTACTCCGCTCCAGAATTCACAGATTCCGCTTTCAAATAACTTTCTCGCTTTCGCGCGCCTGTCCGCCTCTGGAGGAAAAGCGAGTAAGTGAGAACTAGTTGTTGTTATGATTCTGGGGACTTCCCAACGATCGGAAGCGCCGGTTTTAAGGCGGTGGTGGGAATAGCTGCTTTTTGAATCTGCCCGGTAATACAATCGGCCGGATACCTGGCAAAAAAAGGCCTTAAAAGCGATTATCGGATCTTTTTTGGGAGACTTTCTTCCCTACCTCCTCCAGCCATCCGGTCCGGACTTCCGTCTGGGCATCAAATTCCAGGACGTAGGGCTTAATGTCAAGAAGCGGTGTACCGTCGAGAATATCTACATTCTCGATCCGGAGAATCCCGTCCTCGATGCCGAGCAGTCGGACCACGGAAAGGCCGATCGGGTTGGGACGCGTGGGAGCCCGGGTGGAGAACAACCCCCGGGGGACAGTATCGAGAAACGGAACCACCCGCAGCTTGAAACCTTCGATCCGGTGAAAACAGTAAAGCAGGATAATATGGGAGAACCCATCAAGATCGCTCAGCCCTTCCCGAAACTCCGAATAGACTTCGACCGTCCCTTGAAGACCGCTCCCGCCGGACGGCTGGATCGGCATCCCCGCTCTTTCTTTAAATGGAGTATGAATTACCCCGATCGGCTGAAACTCAATTTTTGCAGGTGTATCGGTCATATTGTTATTATGCCTATATAAAGATCATATTCCTAATTGTAAACCCCTGCCGGCTGACAAGCCCGCCGAAGCCTTGGCGAAGGCTGGTCCGGCAGGTGAATCAGTTCAAAAGCTAAGAAAAATTGATTGGCCTGGGATTGGGAAGAAGGCCCACCAGCCATTTCCCCAGGGGGTCGGTCAGAGAAAAAGCCACTGTTTGTTTTATTTGATACTCCCCTTTCTCCCCCTTAATAAGGTCCACCGCGCCAAAATATGACATTGCCTGGAGGATTGTTCTTTCCACCCCCCACTTTGCATGTGAATTATCCGGGTCACCCGCCTCGCTATCCCACTTAACCCCCGTTGTATCTATAACCTCGCCCGTAAATTGTTCAACATCCACTTTAGTCATAGTAATGGTTTTCTTCAAAATCGGTACGATGAAAGCCCTCCTGTCCTGGAGGCACTCCGCGAAGTCGTTTCCATAGGGAAAATAAGCATCCCAGTCAAAATAATCCCACCAGTTCAAAAACAATAATCCAACTTTTTGAAATAAGTCCGATTCCCGGAAATCAGCAAGGTTCTCCCCTTTTTTCATTATTCCTTTTGAGGTAACTTTTAAACATCCCGAGGCGACAGCCAACAGATCGATAAAATAGAATCTCGCGAGTTGATATTCATATCTGGCCTTAAAAACCCGGTCTCCGACCTTAAGCTCAGCTTGATCGGGTTGCCGGAAAAGAGAGGAAATATTTCTTACATGTTTCAGAGGGATAAGCTGCAATTTCGGAGTAAGCTTGATCTTCTCATTTTCCGCATACCTTAAAAAGACCTCAAAATCATGAAGAAAGTCCCCATCCCTGATCTGTTTAGCGCATTCTTCCATCATTAATCCGGTTATTTCTCTATCTTTCCACTAATCCGTTTTATCTCCCTATCAAAATCAGAGATATAATCTTTATCCTGTCGTATGCGGTATCTGTCAAATTCCTCTTCGGCTTTGAGTTTGGCCTCCAATGCACTGACTTTGCCTCTGTCCCGTAAGATCGGATAGTTGGACAATTCCAGAAAATTATGGAGAAATTCAATCCAGTCCTGCATTTTCATCAAAATTTGTCGTTGTGCCCGGTTTTCCGCCAGATCAAGATATGCGGAGATAATTTGATTCAGCTCCTTTATGTGAGCTTCACTCAGATAATTTTTGGCGACGGTAACATCTGATTTTAATATCTTGCCATCCCGCGCATCTTTCCAGTGTGTCAAACCCATGTAGATTTTCGTCGCATCTACCGAATCATGAATAAGTTCAGCAGCCGTTTTCCCTGTGATGGCCCAATGTAATTTGTTCTGCACTGTGGCGAAAAATTGTTTGGTAATAGGCGAACTTTTATCATAATCGGCGGAGAGAGCAAATATATCGGTAATCTTCTGGTAAAAACGCCTCTCACTGGACCGGATCTCCCGGATGCGCTCCAGCAATTCATCAAAATAATCTTTACCGAAAAACCGCTTGCCCTGCTTGAGTCTTTCATCATCCAGAACAAAACCTTTGATGATAAATTCTTTCAGCGTCTTCGTTGCCCAGATACGGAACTGGGTAGCCTGGTAAGAGTTAACGCGGTAACCGATTGAGATTATTGCGTCGAGGTTATAATATTCGATTTCCCGCTTGATCAGTCTTTTTCCTTCTTTTCGAACTGTTTCCAATTTGGAAAGAGTTGACTCCTTTTGCAATTCCCCGCTTTCAAAGATGTTTGATAGATGCTTGCTAATAGCTGGGATGTTAACCCCAAAAAGTTGGCCCATTGCTTTTTGCGTAAGCCAAACAGTTTCATCTTTCAGGAATACATCGACATTAATTTTTCCATCACTTCCAGTATAGAGAAGAAATTGATTTTGTTTTTCGGGGGAATTGTTTTTCATTTCATCAACCACCTTTCGTTAACCTGTGCAAAATATATTGAATAGTAACATAATTTTTTTATTTAAGAAATTTAAATAGTGTCCTATACAACAGTCGGAGAAGTGCGCGTTTTATTCCAGAAAAAATGAAATAATCTCGGTTTTTTTATTTTCTCTCCCCCCGGGGAAAGGGATTATTAATCTACCAGAGTGCTTGCTGCTTGCATCCCGATCATTTCAGGGCATTCCGGACTTGATTCGGGACTTTAGCGGAGGAGGGAGGGCGAAGGGGTTTGCTGAATTCCCAGGCAGCGACAGAGGAATGGCAGTCCACTTTATTCAGGAATATGCATTTAGGAGGGGAGAGATTAAACGCTAAAGTCAAAAGTCAAGCCTGATTATATGTAAGTATCTCGGAGATAACCTATTACCGTGGCGAATCCACAGTCATTCAACTTTGATCCCTTGGATATCTTTGGTTTAGTCTTTGATTGAGTTTATGCTTTTGGTTGAGATTTTTTCTTTAACTTCTTCTTCCACAATTTAGGATCATAAAATGCACCTGTTGGCAAAAGCAATGCCGGGAATGGACCTTGGGCCATTACAGACCGAAGTATTTCTCTTGCCATGCTATATAAGACCGCCGGGCAATTTGTCCTGACAAGAGGTTCCATCTTTTCATCAGGTACACTTTTTTGAAGATCAAATAAGCTTAAAATCTCCACCATAAAATAATACGGAGTATTAGCTTCCGGTCCCGGTTGAAATTGAACTCGAAGTGAGACTTCCCATTGCCTCGTATTTGATTTAGATCTAATAAACTCTGGCAATACAATAAGATCTTCAAAGTCCAGCTTTACATCCTCTCCTGGATTAAAGTCTTTATTTACACTTAAGTTTATTTCAGAAACAAAATATCTTTTAAGCTGTAGCAACGAGGGTTTCATCCTCAGTATTCTCCCATTCTTTGCTCTTAATTTTGATTAATAAAGGTTCAAATACCGGTTCATATCCATAGTTGTGAAATAAATAATGGTGCAAACCATGTGACGGTCTTTTCTGGTGGATTAAATAACTCACATCCAATCTCCCATCCCACAATGCTGTAAGCAATAAATTCATGGACTGAGATGGTCTTTCTCTCCCGTTCTCCCATCGTGTATATGTCTTTTCTCCAATTCGCAGCAGTTGAGACATCTTCTGCTGAGTCATACTAAGGCGGTCTCTTAATTCCCTGATCTCAGTGGGCAGAAGAAGCCCCATGTATCTGGCTTTGGTTTTATCAATTAATTTGAGTGCATCACCGGTGAGGAAAATTTCATCACTTTGAGGGTCTCTAAGTGCGGGAACTTTTATCTTTATGATCTCAGCTACATCAGAACCATCCGGGGTTGGAATTGAAATATTAACTTCAACTATTTCTCTCGTTGCTCTCTCTTTCAGAGATTTCATAACTCTTCTCCCTTTAGCGGTGGGTGAGCAGAATAAATAATGATATCTTGCTCATCGGGCGACAGGCAAATCTTAGTGTAGATTTTCCGATTTTCACGATGAAAGAAGAATTCATAAGTCACCCCAGGTTCTTTCATCTCTTTTTTTACCCCCTCAATATCCGGATATTTAAGCTCATTCCCTATGGCGAGGAAAAGGTCACAAGAGAACGAATGAGGGAAAGTAGCATCCCAGTCTAAACGAGCTCTATTTCGTATGGCAATATTATCATAGGCAACTGCCATAAGAATTTTCCGGACAATTTTTTAAGAGCGTCCCATTTTCTTGAGGTAGAGCATTAGGCCGCCCTCCACCATGCATAGTAGACCAGTTTAATTTCACACCTGTTTTGTAGGTTCATTCGCTTCTTCCAATACTCATTCCACTCATCCCGATCGTAGCGACGGATCATTACAATTCGCCCTATTCTTTCTGCTCCAGCATCGGACCAATTCCATCCAACCTTCTTAAGCCGCCGGACTAATTCTCTAATGATATTCTCTATTAATGAAGCCGTCTTTGGAGCTATGATCCCTGTGTCTACCCACATCTTCAGATGAGTAAATAGTTTCTTGCGAGCATTAGCCAGGTAAACTGCCGCTTTTATATATCCCTTCTCCTTGAACTCCTCCTGTAGTCGTAATATATCATTTTCGGCGGTACGGATCTTCTGAAGTAATTTTTCTTTATCAGAGGATTTGACTAATTCTATATCTTTTTTAGGGATTTCTATGGATATTAATTTGTTTAGTTGGTCCTTTATTATTTCCCGTTCATCTAACGGCACCCCATCCTTCCAGAGTGAAAAACTGCTGTCCCGGGCAAAATGCCACTGACATCGCCCAAGGTTCTCAGCCAGTGGCCCCATCCTCTTATCAATTCCTCTCTCTCCATCGCTGTTCAGTAATTTCCACTTGTCTTTGCGGGTATTCTTAACCTCCTCAGCAATACTCTCCCAATCAGTACCAGCCCATACACCCAATGGATGAATCCCTCCTTTCTCCCCCATTTCCATCACCAAACGTATATTTCCTCTCTGTCCTGGTTGCTTATGAAACCCCGTGCCATCCGTACTCAGGAAAGGGTCACCTCGGCTTTTATTTGTCGGCAAATGCACCGTTGCAACCCATCGATGTGCCGTGGATTTAGGCACCGGTACATCTCCTAATATTTCCAATTGATCGCTTCCTCGACGGTAACTTGTATCGGCTATGGCTTCAGTTACTTGCTGTAGCAATTCGTCTGTTCTACCCTGATACGGCTTGAGCTCCAGAGCATCCAATACGGGGCTGAATCTTTTTCCACATCCCAGACATTTTACCATTGCCGGCTTGAACTTAATTCTAAAACCGTTTCCCCTTAGCCGACGCTTATCGCTTCTATACCCGGCCCGCTCAAAAGTTCTGCATTGGCACCATTCTTTTGATTCCCCCTTTCGCGTATGTCTTCCTAAGCCTTCCTTGCTCTCCGGAACATTTGAGTCACATAATACTTCAATTATATTTTCCTCATATGCTTCAATTACCGCCAATGCAATCTTCTCTTTTGCTTCCTTGCTTACGCGCGTTACTTCTAAAAATATCTCATTTGCATTGGCTCGATCTTTTGGTATATTTGCTTCCAGGTGCAGTTCGATATGCACTTGCATGGGGCTTACCTCCTGAGGCTTTAATTTGCTGATTAAATCTACCTCAGTGTAATGCCCCATGCTCTTTATTTCAAGTCTACCTCAAGAAAATGGGACGCTCTTAAAAAAACTATAATACATTCCGTGTAAATATTCGGCAAACCAGTTACCACGTGTTCGTAGAGGCGACCTTCAGGTCGCCATCGTGTGGCAGCCTAAAGGCAGCCGCTACGAGAGAACGGTTTTACCGAATGTTTACCATTACACCTTTGATTCTTTTTCTTTTAATCATCCCGCCAAAAACATTCTGACTTTAATTCCTTTTCTTCTTAATCGTCCTGCCTAAGATTCCTTTGGTTCAGTTTTTTTAATACGGTCTTCAACGTCCTTTATCTTTTACGTTCTTTCCCTTTAACATCCTTTATCTTCAACGTTTTTATTCTTCAACGTCCTTATCTTTCAACGTCTTTATTTTCAACGGTTACGTCAGTAACTATATACCCCTCAATCTCCGGATTATCATAAGGTTGAAAAACATATTCTATTCCGTTCCCACTCTCCACCGGCTGGGCCAGAGCAACTTCGAGCTGATAGGTCCCGGGCAGAATCCCGGGGGGAATGGTAATCGGTATCGGTCCGATTTTCTGTAGTTGCTTTACCCTCCATTTTCCGGTGGGGAAGGGGGGATCCACCTGGGCCAGGGGATAAAGATGTTCTTCCTGCCTCAATCGGAGGATAAGGAGGTTGTCTCCGGATAACTTCCGATTAAGGAGGAAATAAAAAGATCCCTCCACGGTATCCCCGGCCTTGATAGTAGCAGGAAAACTTAAACCCATGAATTTTACCAGGCCAATATTTGATGCCAGATGTCCAGGGGAAGAGAAGTTAAAATCGGTGTAATAAATGACTGTCTCAGTAGATGGATTCCATAGAAAGAGATTGAGGTAATTTATCCTACTGGCATCAATCCGACCGGCAATCTGCGCGATGGGAATCTTAATTACCTTCACCTGGTGGGGAGGGAGCATAAGATCCTTCTGGTATTTATTGCCGGAGCTGTCTTTTACTTTTACTTTCAGACTGATCGACCAGGATTGTGGATTATAGGCCCGAAAAGTGAAAGTATCCGCGCCGCGCCAATCCATAGTTCCGATTGTCTCATCGGTTAGAAGGATGCCCGGTGAACCAGCCGGGAAATAAGTAACCTTTGCCCAGGTATCATCGGTTCCAAATAGAGAGGGAACTATCTGGAGGCGGCAGCTGTTACTCTTCCATATATCCAGGTCATTACGATTGTTGAAGGAACAATTAAATCCGGTCATATCCTTCGGCTTAAAAGTAGAGACCAATTTCTGTGGCTCCCGCTTCAATTTTTTTAGGAACCCGGGTATCCCGGATAAATGGTCCTTGAAGAAGAGGAGCAGTATAAATAAAACCAGAAGCGCCCAGATAATATTAATTGCTTTATTGGAAAATTTCTTTTTCATAAAAACAGATGATCCGCATAGCATCGGACGCTTTTTTTAACAGATGAAGGCCCTGGCATCGGACGCCATTTTGACAGACGATTGTCTTTGACCCGGCATATTGACGGGAATGTGATTGGATGTGAACTTTAATAAACATAAACTACACACAATTTATAAATTGGAGATGAATGGTTGAACTATAATTGATAGATATAATTATGTGCTAATCCGCCAGAGGCGAAAACAAAATATTCAAAGTAATGTAGTGTAAATAATATAACATTAACAACATCCAAAAACGTTGATTAATATCCTTTATTCACCTCCAATCACATTCCCGTCAATATGCCGGGTCAAAGACAATCGTCTGTTAAAATGGCGACCCTGCCGAGGCGAAAAAAACCAAATCGTCTGTAAAAGAATAGCAATGTCGTGATGAATTTACAAAGGAAAATAATCAAAATAGTGGACAGAAATGTATTCAGTGCATAGTATGTCCACAAATAATGGACATAGACGTAAGTAATGGCACAGAATGATTGATGAATAATCCAGATGCAAAACAAGAGATCACTGATTTTGTTGATGAAGAAACGGAATGGCTGAATTTATCTCCTCAAGAGAGATTTTCAGAAACTACTAAATTATGGGAACTCTATATTTCATTAGGAGGAAACCTTGACCCCGAACCCGATCCGGACAGTCCTTTTTACTTTAAAGAAACATCGCGTTAAAAGCCTATTGATAGGTGGGCAGGCTTGTATAATTTAAAACGATTGGTCAATAATGATATATTAACGCACAATTATGAGGCATCAAAAGAACATATTCAATGGTGGTTCCAGGAATGCAGAGATGGAGCATTACTTGTAGACCTGGCAAAGAAATATCCGGAAATTGCCCGGAAAAATTTTAGCAATAGACCACTGCTTAAAGCCGTAGTCGCCAATGATATAAAAAAAATAAATAGGGGACTGTTTGACGAAGAGCAATTAGAGCGAGATAAAGATAAGGAATACTGGAAGCCCCTTATAAAAGAACTGGAAACTCTTCGCCATAAAAAATAATAATACGAATATTTTTCTCCGTCAACCGTCAACGTTCTCTTCCGTCAACTTTCTTTTTCCGTCAACTGTCAACTGTCAGTTCCCGTCAACCGTCAACTAACAACCGTCAACTTTCTTTTCCCGTCAACTTTCTTTTTCCGTCAACTGTCAACTGTCAGTTCCCGTCAACCGTCAACTAACAACTGTCAACTTTCTTTTACTGGAGGAATTCATGATCAAGCACTATACCGATTTGGAAGTATGGCGTAGATCCCACAAGTTATTTCTCGACATAGTTGAAGATGTTGATAAGTTTCCAAATAAACGCGCCGCTAATATTATTGCTGATCAAATTATCAGAAGCAGCGGATCTATCAGTGCGAATATCGCGGAGGGCTTTAACAGAAGCAAAGCAAAATTCCTGAATTCACTGGATATAGCGTTAGGAGAAGCCAACGAAACAGAGAATTGGCTATATAAAATCAGGGATTTAAGATATATTGAAATAATAATAGCCGAAACCCAGATCGAAGAAAGACTTCTGCATAATAGCAACTGGCTTCAAAATATCCGAGACAAAAAGATATCGGCAAAGCTTAAAGACTGATCAGAGAATAAATATTGTGGTATTTTGATCCTGGAAGCAATAGTCGGCTTACTCGAGACAGAGTGATCCTGTAGTTCTTTGACAAATCAAAAAAGGAAAGAAAGTCAGGCAGCAAATGTTAGATAAGAGTTGATCTTATCCGGCTTGCCAAGTTTCAGGGCTGTCAGGGCTACCAGTGAGAGAGTAAGGTGAGCCAGGGCAACATGGTTACGGACAGATTTCAAAGAATAGTAGGTTGATTCTTCTGAGGTAATAGCCTGGAGGCGACTGAAGTAACGTTCTATCTTTACTCTAATTCTTCCCGGCTTGGATCGTTTCATTTTATTGTCTTCGATTAAGGCGCGGATAATTTTGGCCTGCACAGCAGGAATGGTAATATACTTGGTGCAGCCATAATGTTTGCCCTCAGTTAACAAGGGATGATTGATAGGGCACGGTCGATCCAGTTTGAGCACAGCTAAAGGGCAACGAAATTTCATCCGATATTTAGTGCCTTTTTTATTCACTGGAGTAAGCCCGTTAAATCTCATCATGAGATTTCCGGGACATTGGATCCCTTCAATAGCGGGAGTATGGCATTTGGAATTACGGAAATTTTTCCGGATTATAAATTCCAGATCCTGAGGTCTTTTAAGCGATGGTTTAAGAAGATCACGTATATGGTCTTTCATCTTTTTGTCATCGTAGGCTTTATCTCCGAAGATATTGCGCAGTTCGGATAAATCGTAGTTTATCTTAAGTTCTTTAAAAATATTTTTAGCAATATCATTATCGGGAAGGTTGATGGGGACGGTAACCTCAACAAGGGTACAACCGGTATCATTATCGATAATGGAATGGGTACGGTAGCCCCATCTGAAATCGGTAATTTTTTTACCGGTGTAATCAATGTGGGTAGAGTAATAACCAAGGGTAGCATCTGGATTACGTTTTGGTTTATCGTGTTTGTTGGTTAAATTCCTTTGGTGGTATTTGGGATTATTTTCTCGGGTGGGAGCCAGGACTGGTTTAGAATCGATAGAGACAGACTGGATCGAGCTGTGAGAAGTATGGTAATATTGGTTATTAGTGTCGGCTATAAGCTTATGTAGTTTGGGAGTATTGAGAGAACTAAGGAGCCGATAGAATTGAGTGGCATCTGGAACTCGATGGAAATCGAATCCACAGAGATCACAGATAAAAGGATTGTCTTGCAGATAATTGACCAAGCGTGGAATAGAGTTTAATTGAACAATATTTTTTACGATCAGGGCTCTGATCATGGCATGACGAGAATAACCAGTTTGACCAAGACCATAATTTCTATTTTGGAATGAGGAAAGATCAAGGTTCTTGAAAAGTTCGTAGAGTTTTTTATTGGTGGGGAGACTGAGAAAATACTCAAAATCGTAAAACACTGAGGTTTGCAAGTTTAGACAAGACATTATTTCCCTCCTTTTTTCGGTAGTTGTATTTGGCATTACTGCCTGCCTGGTAAGTAATTATAGTAAGATACACTACTTTGTAAGTCAAGAAAAAAGTGAGGGAAAATGAAGACAATTTGGTGCGTAACCAATTAATATATAGATAGTTACTATTTTGCAGGAGCCTTAGATATGCTGCTTGCATGTATTCTCATGGCAGTAGAACAAAGAATATATTGCATAGTTAAGAATATTATATAACTGTGCTATGGCATTATCAAGGGACAACTTTATTAAAATATATAAATATCATTATTATGAAAAATATATTTTCCATATTCATCAGAAAATGGCTTAAAGAGAACGAACGTTCAATCAAGTGGTTAGCCCAGAAAGTGGATATTTCCAGCGTGCATCTGGGGTCTATTCTCAGAGGTAAACAGGCCTGGACACCGAAAACACTTTACCCCAGAATATTTTCATAGGAAATAAATTAAGATGGAAGTAATATCCTCAACCCAAGAGATGCAGCAGAAGGCCCTGGCCCTGAAACGGCATGGGAGGACCATCTCCTGTGTTCCCACGATGGGTTTTCTCCATGAGGGGCATCTCAGTCTGATCCGGGCAGCCCGGACCTCGGCGGATATCCTGGTCGTCACTATCTTTGTCAACCCGGCCCAGTTCGGCCCTACAGAGGACTTGAGTTCATATCCCCGGGACCTGAAACACGATCTTGCTATCTGTGAAAAAGAAGGGGTGGATGTTGTCTTTACACCCGGGACCGCGGATATCTATCCGGAGGGGTACTCCACCTATATCGAAGAGACTGATCTGAGCAAGGGACTCTGCGGCGCGACCCGCCCCGGCCATTTCCGGGGGGTGACGACGGTAGTGGCCAAGCTCTTTAACATTGTCCAGCCGGATAGCGCCTTCTTCGGCCGGAAAGACTACCAGCAGCTCTGCGTCATCAAAAAGATGGTGAAAGATCTCAATATTCCGATCAGGATTATCGGCTGTCCGATCGTCCGGGAAGATGATGGCCTGGCGATGAGTTCCCGGAATAAAAATCTGAATCCGGATGAACGCAAAGAAGCCCTCTGCCTTCGCCGGGCCTTATTAAGAGCGGAAGAGTTAGTCGGGGCAGGGGAGAAGGACGCGGCCGTGATCAGGGAGTCAATGGTGAATATAATCGAGAAGGAACCTTCCGCGCGAATCGACTATATCGAAATCCGGGATGGAGAAACACTGGAACTCGTGGATCGGGTAGAGGAGGGGACCCTGATCGCCCTCGCCGTCTTCATAGGCAAGACCCGCCTGATCGACAATATCCTTATCTGACAAAACACGCTTGACGTGTTTTGTCAGATAAGGATTTATTCACTTGCTGATATTCGGTTCCTCATTGGTTGGTATTAGCTTGTTCTTATTATCCTGATACCAGTCTATCCATCCTTCAGGGTTGGAGATGTTTTCACCGGTTACCGCCCGGAGAGTGGAGATGGCTACTTTTCCCAGCCTGATCTCAGTCAGTTCCCACGCCTCATCATCCCCCGCGGTATTTAATATCTCTATCTGGATCATATCCCGTCTGTCAATAAATGGTATTGCGGCCAGAATGGTACTATCTCCGGGGAAGGATTTTAAACGATCCAGAGTAAGGGCCAGGTTTTGAGGGGATATCTCTCTCCGGCCGGCCAGCTCGATCAGATCATCTCCGGATAGTTCAGCGATCTTCAGTCCTTCCGTATCTTTATCGGGGAGATAGCGGACCTGCTGTATCTTCTCTTTTTCAGCGGAACTCTCCTCTGAATCCCCGGAACAACCGGCTGTGATGAGTAACGCCAGTGGTATGGTGAATATAATCATTCTCATTATCAGCCTCCCTTTTTAAAAGAACAGTAATCAGTTATCGCTTATCAGTAAACGGTAAAAACAACACCGGGATCCGGCTAGTCGCTTACTGATTACTGAACACCGATTACTGATCACTTAATGTTTACAATGCCGCTTCTACCGCCTCCGAGAATCCATTCTCCTGGTTGGAGGAGACGCAGCGGAATTTAAGATCGGAAGAGCACACGTCTGAACTCCAGTCACACTGATATATCTCGTATGCCGTCTTCTGCTTGAAAAAAAAAAACAATACTTTCTCATCCTACACCTCCACTGTTCACCCCCTCCCCCATTCCTCCTCTAC
>CAKZYZ010000156.1 GCA_937885075.1 uncultured bacterium
AAAAGTATTAATCGGGGCAGAAAAAATATGATTTCAGAAAGATATGTGCCTTCCTTGAGAGCAAACGGCGTGCCAGGATAAGTTTTTGGCGGAAGTTTATTATATCTAGTTTGTAGTCAGAAGGTTATAAATAGAGAGGTCTGAGAAAATATCTAAATAAAATGGGGGGCGGACGGGGCGGTTTTTTTGAGGTATTTCCCCTGATGGCCTCTAACTGTCTTAAAAACATCGGGTTAGGTACAACCAGGGGGAGTGTCGCGGGTTTGAGACGGTGTGACTGGATTGAGGCGGTAGGAGGAACGGAATGTCCAATATCCAATGGCCAATTTTCAAAGTGACCCAGGGATTGAGCATTGGCAGTTGGAAATTGGCCATTGGACATTTTTAGCCCAAGAGATGGCGAAGCCATGCCCGCAGGCAGAACGATTACGGACAGGACGATTAAAAACAAAAGAATTTAGGCAGAATGATTAATAGGAATACTTATAACGCCTGAGGCGAGGCTAATCATTATTAATTTTCATTGACTTTTAAACCAATTCAAGTCTTTCTATTCTCTGATCATGAACTTCTGTTTTTTCTATAAAACGGCCCAGCTTCCGGTCATGCTCATCAATTCGTTTCCCGTTTTTATCAATAGCTTCCCGGTTCTTGCCAATCTCTTCCCGGTTCTTACCAATCTCTTCCCGGTTCTTAACAATCTCTTCCCGGTTACCGGCGATCTGATTGCTTAAATTCGCCGCGATAAAATCAATTTTCTGGTTAGTTATTCGATTAAGCTCACGGGCTTCTTTCCTGGTTTCTTCTATATCTTTCCTTAGCACCTGGTAACCTTCCGCGATTATATCAAATTTCTGATCCATGTGCTCCTGGAGCTCCTGGAGGATTTCGAATCTTTTTTTTTCATCGGTCATAGTTTTTTCTCCATTTCACATCCGACGGATTAATCAAACGAAATTTCCTCATGCGGATTTCAGAATGCGTAATGCGGAAGTTGGAATGTAGAACTCCGCATTCTGAATTCCGCATTCCGCATTTCAGTTAACGAACTGTCTGGAAGTCAGGCCTGATTTTTTAATCAGTCTCTGGAAGCTGGATCGGTTGATTCCGGCGGCGCGGGCGCTCTGGGAAACATTGCCTTTATAGTGCTTGAGAAAATCAGTCAGGTATTTCTTCTCAAAACCATCCACCACTTCCTTTTTGGCCTGATTAAATTCCACCCCGAGATAATCACTCTCGGGTAAAGCAATCTCTTTCTCCCAGCCCAGAATTTCCGGGGGCAGATGGGCGGGGAGAAATTCCGCCGTCCTTGTGAGAAGAACCAACCGCTCGATAGTATTTTTCAGCTCCCGGACATTTCCCGGCCAGATATAATTTACAAGAAGAGAAGCAGCTTCCGGGGAAAACCCTTTGATCTCTTTTCCAAACTCCTTATTGTATCTTCCGAGGAAATAGTCGGCCAGGAGCAAGATATCATCTCCTCTCTCTCTCAAAGGAGGAATATTCAAAGAGACGACGTTAACGCGGTAATATAAATCACTCCGGAATCTTCCTTCAGACATCTCTTTCTTCAAATCTTTGTTGGAAGAAGCTATTACCCGGAGATCGACACTTATATCCTTAATCCCCCCCACTCTACGAAAGCTCATCTCTTCCAGGACCCTCAGGAGCTTGGCCTGGAGGATAAGATTCATATCGCCGATCTCATCTAAAAAGATGGTGCCGCCGTCGGCTACTTCAAAGAGCCCTTTTTTCAACTCTTTGGCATCGGTAAAGGCGCCTTTTTCATGGCCGAAAAGTTCGCTCTGTAGAAGTTTTTCATCCAGAACCGTGCAGTTAATCGCCACAAACGGGCCGGCGGACAGGGAGCTCTTGCGATGAATCGCCCGGGCGACCAATTCTTTGCCGACTCCGGTCTCGCCGGAGATATAGACAGTGGTGGCTGGACTCTTCGCAACCTCTTCGATCTGACTGAAGACAGCCTGGATCTTCTTGCATTTGCCGACCATATCTTCATACATATATTCGTGGCGTAAGCGTCGGAATAAGTCGAGTTCATTCCTAATCCGGATAAGACCGGCGGCTTTCTCGACCAGCAGATTGATCTCCTCAAATTCAAACGGCTTGGTTACGTAATCATACGCCCCCAGCTTCATCGCCTTAACCGCCAATCTGATCTCGCCGAAGGCCGTGATCATAATCACAATCCGGTCGGGATCAGCGGCCATAATATTTTCCAGGATATCCATCCCATTACTATCCGGCAGCCGCATGTCCAGGATCATGATATCGGGAGCTTCCTTTCTATATAATTCCATCCCCTCCTTCCCGGTGGCGGCGGTAGATACTACATAGCCTCTCTTTTCAAAAGGCATTCTCAGAAACTTTCTGATCTTATCTTCATCATCTATTATTAATATGGATGGTTTCATAATTATAAAGTAAAAAGTAAAAAGTTAAAAGGCAAAAGGCATAACTGAATATCATATGACTACGTTATTACGTTATAAAGTAAAAAGGTAAAAGTTAAAAGTATAAAGCTGAAAGTAAAAAGGCAAAACTGAATGTCCAACGGCCAATTTCCAACTTCCAATTTCCAATGAGTCACCCGCCTCGGCCCCGATTAAAAGCGAATATCGAATATCGAACACCGAATATCGAATGTCGAAGTGGCCTTGCCTCGGCTGCTTTTACTTCGACATTCGATATTCGGTGTTCGATATTCTGCGGTTCGCTTTTAAACTTTTGCCTTTTTACTTTTTCCTTTTAACTTTGTTTTTTTAACCACAGGTTAAAAAAACACTAACGGTCGTCCCCTCCCCTTCCCGGCTCTTGATCTCAATAGTTCCCTTGTGAGCCTCGATAATTCTTTTCGACATTGCCAACCCCAGACCGGTTCCCTGCTCGCGGGTGGTAAAGAAAGGGCTGAAAACTCTTGAGAGATCTTCAGCCGGGATACCATTGCCAGTGTCTTTTATCTCTACCGCGATTTCTTTTTTCGCGATCCCAGTCCCCGCCCTGACAGTGCAGAGATTGGTTCTGAGCTCCAGAGTTCCTTCCGTCTCCATCGCCTGAACGGCATTTAGAATCAAATTTAGAAAAACCTGCAATATCTGATCCCCATCAACATCGATTAACGGCAGATTAGAATCATATTTCCTGGCTACCTCTATCCCCTGTTTTTCAATGGTCTTGCGGACATAGAAAATGGTGCGGTCCAATATTTCATTGATATCCCGCTTTTCCCGATGGGGCTCTCTCTTTCGGGCAAAACTGAGCAACTGCGCCACCACCCGTTCCAGCCTGTCCATCTCACTGACTAAGTCCCCGATGATTTCACCGGCTTGAGCATTCTCAGCTACCGCCTCCCCCAGACTATTCAAGCCAAGTTTCAGACCGGTCAAAGGGTTTCTAACTTCATGGGCGACACCGGCGGCGATCTCACCCAGAGTGGTTAATCTGGCTGAATGAAGTAATTTTTCCTCAAAAACTTTTCTGTCGGTAATATCCCGTCCGATCCCCAGGGCGCCTTTGATATTGCCAGATTCGTCAAATATATACGATGTCGAGATCCAGGTCGGAAATTCCTCGCCGTCTTTCTTCCGCCGCCAGAGCTCCGCCTCCCAGCTTTCACCTCTCCGGGATTTCTCGGCTAAACGTTCCGTCAAAACCGGACGATTTTTATCCGAAAATAACAGGCTGATATCCCGGCCGATTAATTCAGCCTCTTGATATCCATACATCTCTTCACTGACCTTGTTTATACTGACAATCTTTCCCCCTTCATCCGTGGCAATAATAGAGAGAGCGGCATTATTGACCAACCTCTCCATAATTTCCAGATTTTTCCGAGACTCATTCAACCGGGTTATATCCCGATAAACCCCCACCACCCCTTCCATCATTCCATCTTTATCAAAGATGGACGACGTGGATAACCAGGCCGGAAAGATATCCCCGGTCTTTCTTTTTCCAAGAATTTCACCTTCCCAGACCGGACCCGTACCGGCCGGCCCGTAGATCTCCTCGATCGACTCCCCGGAGACCGGGGATGCATGAAGAAGACCGATATGCTTCCCGATCAGCTCCTCGCAGGAATAACCAAAGATCTTCTGCCCGGCTTGATTGACCGTGGTTATATTACCCCCAGGATCGGTGGAGACGACACAATATGGGATAGCCTCCAGCAGTCCGGCGGCAAATCGCAATTTCTGCTGATTTTTCTTTTCCTTAGTAATATCTCTGGCAATGCCCAGGGCCCCCTGCATCTGCCCTGATTCGTCAATAAGATAGGAAGTGGATAACCAGGTAAGGACGTCGCGGCCATTCTTCCTCTTTCTCCACAATTCCGCTTCCCAATCTTCCCCATTCAGCCGCTTCTTCTCTATCCAGTCAATCAAGTCGGGAGGATTTTTATCCGAAAATATAATACTTATATTCTTTCCGAGAAACTCATCGGCCCGATAGCCATATAAATACTCCGCGGCTTTATTGATACTTGTTACTTTTCCTTCCCGATCGACCAGCATGATACAGATTGAGGCGCTATCGACCAGGTCCCAGAGATGTTTATATCTACTTTGAATCTCTTTCTCTCTGGTAATATCACGAGAGATCCCCAGGGTTCCCCTGACCTTACCGTCACCATCAAAGAGATAGGAGGTGGAGAGCCAGGTTAATATCTCTGAACCATCCTTTCTGGTTCTCCATACTTCCGCTTCCCAGCTCTCCCCCTCCAATCTTTTTTTATCCATCTCTTCTATCAATGCTTTTGAATTCCTGTCCGAGAAGAGCCTCGATACACTTTTACCTACGATCTCATCGGTACGGTAGCCATAGAGTCTTCCTCCTGCTTTATTGATGCTGGTAACAATCCCATCCGCGTCGGTAGTCAGCATGCAGATTGAAGCGGCATTGATCAAATCCTTCAAAATTCTCAGTCTTTCCGCGTCCTTTCGATCCCGGGTAATATCCCGGGAGATCCCCAATGTCCCTTTGATATATCCCTTTTCATCAAATAGATACGAGGCGGAAAGCCAGGTTATTATCTCCAAGCCGTCTTTTCTGGTTCTCCATACTTCCGCTTCCCAGTTCTCTCCTTTCAATCTCTTTTTATCCATCTCTTCGATCAAGGCTTTTGGATTCCGATCGGAGAACAATATATTTATGTTCTTGCCCACGATCTCATCGGACCGGTAGCCGTATAGCTTCTCCCCGGCCCGATTGATACTGGTAACTGTGCCTTCTTTATCGATAGATATTATGCAGATCGAAGCTGTACCGATGAGCTCGTGCAACAGTTTGGTCTCCTCAATATTATCAATGGTATTATTTCTCATATCAACCTTCGTTAACCCGGATTAATTTTATACCGATAATTCTATACCACACAGATGTTCTTCCGATTTCGCTCATCGGTGGGCTTAATAATTGCCAACTTTGTTCCGAATAAATCTTTATCGCAATTGGAACTTTTTTCTTTTTTGTTCTTATTTTCGGTTGCGGTTGTGAAACTAAAATTAAACGCAAATCTCATGCCAATTGGGTTCAAAAAATGAGATTGCACTTCAGAAAATTGTTTTCACCTCGAAAACCGACCCGTTATATGACTCAAAAATGAAACACCTGTGCGAAAAATGAGGCAGTAGTATAGAGTAACCTTTTTACTTTTAACTTTGTTTTCACCAGGAAACCGGGATGTAATTCGGGCCGCCCCAATATATCCTGGTTGAACCACGGATCGCCCAGAGGCCGGTCGCGGGACGGTAGATTGCGATCGAATCGTAACCTTCTCCCGAGAAATCGAGCGGCTGAGGCCGGTCTTCAACCTTCCCGAAATAAATCCGGGTAATATCCCGAATCGCCCAGAGGCCCGACTCCTCCCGAAAGATCCCGATATCCGCTATCTCGTCTCCGTCATAGTCGGCCGGGACCGGGGAATCTCCCGATGCTCCGAAATAGCGCCGGGTAATTCCCCGGATGGCCCAGAGATTAATTGAAGGCCGGAAGATCGCGGGATCGTTTATACCATCCCCATTGTAATCCCCGGGAATCGGGATATCCCCACTTCCTCCGAAGTAAACGCGGGTAATAGCCTGTGCCGCCCAGAGGCCAGATCCGGGACGGAAGATCGCGGGATCTATCGTACCGTCTCCGTTATAGTCCCCGGGAACTGAACAGTCGCCGGAATATCCGAAGTATAGACGGGTCAGTCCGCGTACCGCCCAGAGGCCGGTCACGGGGCGGTAGATCGCCGGTTCGGTTACGTCATCCCCGTCGTAATCGCCCGAAGCGGGTATATCCCCCTCCCTGCCAAAATATATAACTTCCGCGGACTTATCACTTAACACTAACTTCCGGGGGTGGGGATTATGCTTATCTTTACATCCCGACTTGCCGGGGCATCCCGAATGTATCCCTTCGGGGCAGCCCCGATAATCGGGCCAGGATGGCCCTCCCACAGTTTCACTATAACCTCTCTCCCTCGCATTGAAAGAAGAAAGTTCAATATACCATTCCCCCGTTCGATAGTTCCATACCGCCGGATCAGCCCGGCCGTCACCGTCATAGTCGTTTCCGGCGATTACCATTCTTAACCCTGAGTCATAAGGAGAAGGGGTCGGAGTGGTACCGGGTGTCGGGGTATGGGAGGATGAGGGGGTGAGGGTGGCGGAGTTTCGGGGGGTCGGGGTCAGAGTATTTGACGGAGATGGAGTCGCCCCAGGAGTCTGAGTAGGGCTCGGGGTAAGCAGGAGTTCCTCCAGATCCACCCGGTAAAACTCCCTGGTTCCCAGATAGTTCGTCCAGTTACTCAGATCGGCTCGGAGATCGTAAATCTTATCATCACTTATGCTGTAAAACCTCCAGGTGAATGTATCCGTGTCGGTTCCCCCGGCACCGGTTGGAGGTCCGAAGAACGAACAACTCCCGTATTGACCGGGATTCACTACCACGAAGTGCATCCGGATCGTCCCCCCCGAATCATAACCGGCCACCTCGTCCCCGGTCTCGGATGTCCAACTTCCAATAACTTCACCGTAGAGGATGTCCCAGTATAGAGTGGTTTCCGGATCGGGGAAGACAGTCGGGCGAGGTGTGGGGGTAGAGGAGGGTGTGGGGGTGACGGAGTATCGGGGTGACGGAGTGACGGAGTATCGGGGTGTCGGAGTGGGAGACGCCGGAGGCGCCAACGATGGAGTCGGAGATGGAGTAAGTGGTGGTGTCGGTGTAGACGTTGGCTTCGCCGTCGGCGTCGCGGAAGGTGCCGGCGACGGGGTGGAGCTCGGGATAGCTGTCGGAGTGGTGGAAGGCGATGGTGTCGCAGTCGGGATCGGAGTTGGCGGCACTGACGGTGACGGCGTCGCACTTGGAACCGGGGTCGGGGGCACTGACGGTGACGGTGTCGCGCTTGGAACCGGTGTGGATGTGGTCGATGGCAATGGAGTGGCGCTTGGCACCGGGGTTGGCGTGGATGACGGAACGGGTGTCGGAGTAGTGGATGAGGACGGTGATGATGTCACGGTCGGCTGAGGTGTTGCTGACGGCGATGCAGTTGGTTCTGCGGTAGGTGTCGCTGTGGGAGGAATCGTCGGAGGTGGCGTGACTGTGGGTTTCTGAGTCGGAGTAGCTGAAGGGATCGGTGATGGCGTCGAGGTCGCGGGCGGTGAAACCGTTGGAGACGAAGTAGGCGTAACAGAAGGTGTCGGAGTATGGGTGTTTCGGGGTGTCGAGGTGGCGCTGGGCGGCGGGGTCATGGTAATTGATGGCGACGGGGTAGCGGCCGGAGATGGAGTAACAGATGGTGTCGGTGTTTGGGTTATCGGGGTAGCAGTAACCAATGGCGTGATTGAAGGTGTGGGAGTACTGCTTGGAGCCGGTGTTGGTGGAACCGACGGTGATGGCGCCGGGGTGATGGTCGGTGAGACGGTGGGAGGAGGTGTGGGGGTCGGGGGAAGATCCACCGCCAGGGTCTGCTCGGTCCACATATCCCCGTTATTAAATATCAGCGTCGGATCGGCGGCGTATTCGCCATCTTCAGATAATACATAGATCTTAAAGAAAATATCAGATCCATTGACCAATCCATAGGAAAGCCCCCCCGGCGTATCCGGATCCCTTCCGAAAATATCGAGTTGCGCGTAAGCATGGCCAGCGGCCATACTGGAGGTTATCGTTGTCACACCCACCAGGATATCATCCGTCCCGTTATCCCAGAACGCTCCCGTCTCATCCCCTTCCGCCGGATTATAGTCATTCGAATAGATCCCCGTATCGGTAAAATACCCCCAGGTCCCCAGCATCTTGAGCTGGTTGGGACCACCGGTATTGGGAACTACGTTATAGTGACTCTCGAAATAGCCGGGGGTGGAAACAGGTGTGGGGGTCTGCGCCAAGGCCAGTGTGGGAGCAAACAAGATAAGGCAGACTATGGCGCGATATATAGTCATTATGACTGCGTCATAAAGTAAAAATACAGACCGACAAAGTAAAAAGTTAAAACGTTACTCTCTACTTCGGCCCCTTTATAAAAGCGAATATCGAACCGCAGAACACCGAATGTCGAATTTCGAAGTGGCCGTTGCCTTGGCTTTTCACTTTGACATTCGATATTCGGTGTTCGATATTCTGCGGTTCGCTTTTAAAACTTTTACCTTTTTACTTTTGCCTTTCAACTTGTCATTCCGCCACCGGCGTAATGACCGCCATCCCTTCCCATTTCTCAATCATTTTTGGACCGACCCCTTTTATCCGATTTGCCACATCGACCAGAGAAGAAAAAAGACCATTCTTCTCTCTCTCCGCGATGATTCTGGCCGCGAGCTTCGGTCCCACCCGATAGAGCTTCTCCAGTTCGGAAGACCCGGCGGAATTAAGGTCGACCACACCCTGGGCTGGAAGAGAAACGGATATTGCCAGCATTATAAAAACGGAGATACCTGTTATAATATAATTTCGCATCTGACGCCTCCCTGTATGACTATGTTATG
>CAKZYZ010000157.1 GCA_937885075.1 uncultured bacterium
TACTGGTTATGTGTATGGATGTAGGATGTGTGTGTTTGTGGTGAGGAATGTGTGCTCTTCCGATCTTAAGTATATTTTTGTTTTTTTGTATTTTTTTTTGTTTTTTTTTTAATGATACGGCGACCACCGAGATCTACACTCTTTCCCTACACGACGCTCTTCCGATCTGCTTCTTCTTTTTATATTACCGTGGGCGGGAGAAGGGGGAGGTTTATCAGGGATGGATTGGTTGATGCCTCGATGAGGCCGGGCTTCATTGTAGTACTTCTCATATTGTTTCAAAACAAATCTCAAGTGTTTTTCATTCATAATTACTGGCATGGCTTAATACTAATATGACTTAATTTTTGATATGAAAATCATAGTAATTTCAATATTGAGTATTTTCTTTAGTTTGATCTTAGCCGATCATCATATTTTGGCGAACGGATATATTGCATATTCTAAGCTGACTGATGGTTATTGGCAGATTTATATAAGGGATATAGAAACCGGGAAGGAGGCTCAGCTAACCTTCAGTAAGACGGATAAACGGAAGCCGGTCTGGTGGCAACCGCAAAAAAAGCTTGTTTTTAAAACGAATCTTGGCGCGATTGATTCGGTTAAAATTCACGGGGGAGCGGAAAGGGCGTTTCTTCCCAATCTGAAGGATATTTCCACGCCGGTATTTTCTCCTGACTTCAAGAAAATGATCTATGCCAAATACCGTTTCGATCCGGTGGATGATTCGGATCTATGGCAGGTTAATGTAGATGGATCGGATAAAACGCTGTTAACTGGTGGACCGGGGACTCAATATGACGCGAGTTGGTCTCCGGACGGTAAGCAAGTAGTTTACGTCTCCCGGGAAACAAAGGGGGTCCACAATATTTATGTCATTGATTTAGCCACTGGAGAAAAGAGACGTTTGACAGAAAATCAGAACTACAATGTTTCTCCCGCCTGGTCTCCGGATGGAAAGAAGATTGTCTATTCTTCAAATGTTGGTGGTAGCTATGACATCTGGCTGATGAATTCTGATGGGGAAAGTCAAAAGAGATTAACCACTTCACCCGGATTAGAGATCAATCCGACCTGGTCACCGGATGGGAAGCTTATAGCTTTTACCAGGTTCAATAATAATCGGCTGGAGATTTGGACGGTCGATCCGGGTACGGGGCAGGTTAAGCCGCTTATTCAGGAAGAGACTGATTGCCGGGATCCTGTTTGGTTTTAATCCGATTTATTTATAAATCGGATTAGATTTGAAGAATGTCAGGACTGGTATATATAGTTTAGGCGTGAACATTCTCGGTAATCCAGGGTAAACCGGGGGCTTCACGTTCGTGTTGAGGTGCTGTAGCCGCGGTCGTTGACCGCGGATTACCGGGGCCGCGGTCAACGACCGCAGCTACGGGGATCGAGGATACATCGGTGGGCTTCTCTCAGTTGCAAAGCTAAATAAATTTTCCATGAGAATAATAATAAGTTTTCTTCTACTAACGATTTTTCTTATTGGTTGGATTCCTGAAGGTGAAGCATCGGAAATACCCCGTGCTCGTTTTATTACCGCGCAGCCGATGGTTTTTAATCCATCGACGGGAGAGGAAACCGATATCTCATTCACTCTCTTTAAAGAGGCCCAGGTTACCGTCAGAATTTATGATTCTTTGGATCGGCTGGTAAGAACGCTATGTATTAATAAAGTATTTCCGGCCGGTGAATGTGAAGTTAAATGGAATGGCAGGGATGAAGAGGGGAAGATCGTTCCTGATGAAGCGTATATTTATACTATTTACACTCGTTCCGGTCCCAACCACTTCATTTATGATCCGGCCGATCGGAGCCGGGGATCGGGAGTAAAAGTTTTGGGGATAAAGTACGATCCGGAGAAGAAGAAGATTACATATAAGCTCTCCTACCCGGCCCGGGCGGGGATCCGGATTGGTCTGAAAGAAGGTCCTCTTTTGCATACGGTTGCCGATTGGGAACCGCGCCCGGCCGGCTTGAATGAGGAAGATTGGAATGGTCTTGATGAAGTAGGGTTACTGAGGATATATGAGCATCCCCAAATGGATTTCTTTACCACGGCGTATACCCTCCCGGAAAATTCAATTATTACCCGAGGAAATGGCTCTGATTCCAGATTTATCGAAAGGTCTCTGACTGAAAAACGGAGTAAAAAACCCCGGCCGCCGACAATCCATGCCTATGCTCGCCGGGCTCTCCTTCATCTGCATGCTCCTCGTTTTGATTTAGCTTCTCCCCGGGCCCGAATCGACCCGGAGAACAATAGATTATTAGTTTCAGGAAAAGTGCCAATCCGGGTCACTATACATCCTGAAGATAGAGCTTGGTTGATCAATAACCGTTTCGAGGTGATCGTCTTTATCGACTATATTTTCCTCTTCGAGGAAGAAGAAGGGTTTTCGCCATTTACATTTTATTGGGATACCCGGGGCGTGAGTAAAGGACCGCATGTCTTGACCGTCAATCTCATTGATGGGACGGGGAACGTAGGGACCAAGAGTCTGTTATTAAATGTAAAATAGTGTGAGATTTGATTAACCGCGGAGAACAGCCCAAAAAATGAACTTCGTTTATTGCGGTGCATGCTCCGGCTGCAGAGAATTAATAAAAAGATGGGAACTAAGATGGACATCAAGATGTGGATGGGGATTGTTATAAGTGTGGGATTGGTGATTGGTGGATGTGGGGGGAAGAGTGATAATGAAGTTGTAATCTATACGGCCCTGGATCAAGTCTTCTCGGAGCCGTTGCTTAAGGAATTCGAGGATGAGACCGGGATTACTGTTAGGGCAGTATATGACGTGGAAGCTACCAAGACGGTGGGGCTGGTCAATCGTCTGATCGCCGAGAAGGATAATCCTCAGTGTGATGTCTTCTGGAATAATGAGATTGTTCGGACGATTGTATTAAAAAACAGAGATGTTTTGGCTCCCTATATATCCCCCTCCGCCCAAGATATTCCTTCCCAGTTTAAAGATCCGGATGGATATTGGGCCGGCTTTGGTGCTCGCGCTCGGATTTTGATTGTTAATACCGATCTGATTGAGGAAGGAGAAGACCCGTCATCGATCTTTGATCTGATCAAACCGGAATGGGAAGGGATGTTCTGCCTGGCCTATCCGTTATTCGGGACCACTGCTACCCATGTCGCGGCACTCTTCGTGGAGATGGGAGACGATAAAGCCGAGGATTATTTTCGGAGATTGAAAGATAACGGCGTAGTTATTGTTGACGGAAACTCCACTTCCAAGGACCGGGTGGCAGCGGGGGAGATGGAGGTAGGGTTTACAGATACTGATGACGCTAATGTGGCAATTAAGCAAGGAAAGCCGGTCAGGATGGTCTTCCCGGATCAGGATGGGATCGGGACGTTGCTTATTCCGAATACGGTCTGCTTGATTAAGAACAGTCCCAACTCCGAAAACGGGAAGAGGCTGATTGATTATATCCTCAGTAAAGACGTAGAGAGCAAGCTGGCTTATTCCGGCTCGTTACAGATTCCTCTCCGTCCCGATGTTCCGAAACCTCCCGAAGTCCCCACCTTCGGTTCTTTTCGGACGATGGAGGTTGACTTTGAAGATGTAGCCGGGAAGTTGAAAGAATCAGGTCAATTTTTACAGGAGCTTTTCGTACGCTAATCCGATTTCCCGGGTTTCAGTGGTAGCCGCACCTTTCAAGGTGCGCAATTGATTTACATTTAAGGTATTCTATCCCGTGCCTGCGCAGACTAAAGTCTGCGGCTACCAAAATAGGTTTTATCGGAGAGCGTCTAAAACCTGCGGCTACCAAAATCGGGTTTATCAGACAGCCTTAAAAATCTGCGGCTGACTAATTTTAAACAAGGATAATAATATTGTAAACATTCGGGAAACTGGGGGGCTCACTTCTAGAGTGAGGCTGTAGCCGCGGTCGCTGACCGCGGCCCCTGTCATCCGCGGTCAACGACCGCGGCTACAGGACTTGATGATGCCCGGTAAATGGCCCCCGGTTTACCGAATGTTTACTATTGAACGGAGTAAGGCGTATTGTCTCGATTCGGCGGATATCTGGTTTTTCTGATCTATGGGCTGATTGTTTTGCTCCCTGTTTTCTGCCTCCTGGTTGTGTTTCTGGTTAACGGCTACTTTGGCAGTATCGGTTTTGATCTTCGCCAGATTATTCTCTTAAAGAACAGCCTGATGGTCGCCTTCGGGAGTTCCATCGTTGCTCTTGCCCTTGGCCTTCCGCTTGCTTTTTTCCTGGGGAGGGCAGCGATACCAGGAAAAACATTTTTTTCCTGGGCCTACCTGATCCCCTTGTTGATTCCTCCCTATATTCAGACTATCGTCTGGATTAATCTTTTGGGCGAAGGCGGCTTCCTCAATTCATTGTTATCATGTGGGGGCTTGAGCCCTTATGGGATCGGCGGCTGTATTATGGTACTGGGATTTTCGTATTTCCCCCTGATAACATTGCTGGTTTTGAGTGGATTGACATCGGTAGATAGGAGATTGGAAGAGGCCGCGAGACTTACCCATCCCTGGAAGTCGGTTCTTTCGAGGATTACCTGGCCATTAATCCGACCCCAGGCACTTGGCGGTTTTTTACTGGTATTTATCTTCGCTATCTCCAATTACGCGGTTCCTTCGCTTCTACGGGTCAATACCTACCCGGTAGAGATATTCATTCAGTTCGGGGCTTTCTACGATTACGGAGCAGCTTTTGCGGGTATGATCCCGTTAATAGTCATCAGCCTGGTTCTTCTCCTGCTTCACCGGGTAATTATGGGGCAGAGAAGTTATGTGGTAATCGGGGGGAGAGCACGGAAGACGGAGATTCTGAAATCGAGAAGATTATCAATTATCGGCCTGGTCTTCTCTTCTCTCCTGATCGGGATTGCCGGTATTATCCCCGTGTTCTCCTTGATTATGCGGGCAGGTTCTCCGCATACTTTTCTGGCTGCTTTCAGAACCTCGGGAGGAACGATTCTTTTTACCTTTCTTCTGGCTGCAGGTAGTTCCCTCATAATAGCTCTTCTGGCGTCCTTGATGGGGCGAGTGATTGTTCGAGGCCGGGGGATGATCAAACACCTGACAAATAGTGGATCGTTTCTGCCATTTGCCATTCCCCCCACTATATTCGGGGTGGCGTTGATTATGACCTGGAACCGTCCCTTCACCCAATTCATATATACCAGCCTCCTGATTCTGGTGATAGCCTTTATCGCCCGATTTGTCGCCTTCAGTATCAGGGTGATGGTGGCCCAGTTCAGGCAGTTGGATCCGAACCTGGCGGCGGCTGCTTCTTTAATCCCGGTTTCCCGTTGGAAGCGATGGATTCATATTGAATTTCCCCTGATCTTGCCGGGGTTTCTGGTAGCCTGGTTGGTGGGATTTGTTCTCTGCATGAGGGAGTTGGGGGCGACCTTGCTCGTTATTCCGCCCGGGAGAGAGACATTGACATTACGGATTTATAATCTTATGCACTATGGCGCGGGGAACCTTGTTTCCGCTTTATCTGTAATTGTGATAGTGATATCATTAATACCGGTACTCATTGTAGTATATGGAATGCGGAGAAAGGCAAGACATTGATCTGGTATCATTAGGGAATTTAATAGGATTAAAAGATAATGCGGATTGTTTATAGTAGATGCCATGTATAGCTGTAGTTTATGAAAATTATCCGGCAAATCCGAATTTGGTAGCCGCCCCGCATTTTGCGGGGCGTTTATTTAAAATGCAACTATTGTACAGTCAAATAATTGCGCACCTTAAAAGGTGCGGCTACCACAAAAAACCGACAAAAACAGGTTTTGCCGGACCGTCTCTAAAGCTTGCGGCTCCAGACAGTCTTGAATAAGGAATAATAACGGATGATTCGACTTGAAAATGTTACCAAGAAATATGGATCGAAGATCGCGGTTGACGGTGTTTCTTTTAGTATAAAAGAGGGAAGCATTATAACCTTGATCGGTCCGTCGGGGTGCGGGAAGACAACGACATTGCGCTTGATTGCCGGCCTGGAGCGGCCCGATAGCGGAAAAGTATATTTGAACGGAAAGCCGGCCTCTTCCCCCCGAAAGATATTGGACCCGTGCAAAAGAAATATCGGGATGGTCTTTCAGGACCTGGCTCTCTGGCCCCATATGACGATACGGCAGAATGTGGCCTTTCCTCTAAACGGAACGAAGGCGGACTCACATGAAAGGGCCGCGCAAGCAGATGAAATGCTCCGGACGGTCAATCTCCATGGACGGGAGAAGCAATATCCCCGGGAGCTTTCAGGGGGCGAGCAGCAGAGAGTAGCGCTGGCGCGGGCGTTAGTCCTTAAACCCCGTATACTTCTTTTTGATGAGCCGTTAGCAAACCTGGACTCGCTCCTAAAGAGGGAGA
The DNA here is from genome assembly GCA_937885075.1 of uncultured bacterium. Taxonomy (GTDB): domain Bacteria; phylum Auribacterota; class Erginobacteria; order Erginobacterales; family Erginobacteraceae; genus CAKZYZ01. Next base: position 6,384 of record CAKZYZ010000157.1, read on the forward strand.
TAATCGATATGCTGCTTGAACTTCATCGGAAACTGCAATTTACCCTGGTTTACGTGACACATAATCAGGAAGAGTTTTCCCGGATAGCGGATAAAGTAATCCTTATGAGATCCGGGAGGATCGAGCAGGAAGGAGCATTAGAGCAACTTAAAAAGGAACCGCGAACTGATTTCGTGAGGAGATTTTTAGATGTCGATTAAGCCAATAACCGCAACCGCAATATTACTCTCATTGTTCCTTTATTCGACCGGCTTTACTGAAACCTATGTAACCTGGGATACGATGGAGATCGATAAATGTGCTTCAGCCTGGCTGATCAAACGATTCATCGATAAAGAAGCAGTCTTCAAGTTCATCCCCAAGGGGGAGTTAGTAACGGATGGTATCCCCTTTGATACACCGGATTCCAAATTCAGGCGTTATCATAATATGTCCACGTTTGAGAGTATATTGAAGGAGTACAAGATTCAGGATCCCGCCTTGATCCATATCGGCCAGATAATACACGACATTGAAGTAAGTTACTGGGCGGGAAGACAAGTGGAGGGTTCAGAAGAACTGGAAAAGGATATTAAAGAAATTATTAAATCCTCAAGTAGTCCGGGAGAAAGTTTTATACAGGGTTTTAAGGTTTTAGATGAAATGTATGACCGTATCCGATAAAATAAGTACCTCGAATAAGTTGCGAAGCTAAATTCCAATATAGTGAAATAAAGTGGAATTACCAAATTACCATAAGAAGGCGGCAGTCAGCGGTACGATTATTGAGAGTGGGATAATATTTCTGCTGGTCTCGACGCCGCTTGCGTTTGGCGGGGTCGAGAAGTGGGCCTATAGTGGGATGGCGGTTGTCAGCGCTATTATTCTGGTGGCTTTCATCGTTTTTCGCCGATACTGTGCTAATATATCCATGTTACCGAGTCAGCCTCTGGTGTCCCGCCGTCTCCTGCCGTTCTATATATTTTTCGGGATATTTACCCTGGGCGGGATTGTCCAGCTTCTTCCTCTCCCGATCGCGTTTATCAAAGCCATCAGCCCCTCCACCTATAAATTATGGCTTCTCTCGGGGCGGGCGACCTCGTCATCGTGGCGGTCTCTTTCCCTCTACCCCGGGTTAACCGCGCTGGAGCTACTGAAGATATTTTCATACGCGGTGGTCTTCATAGTTCTACTTGGATATCGCCCTCTGAAGAAGCCCCTCTCAGCATTTTTCAGTCGTCTCATCCTGGCGGTTGTTATCACCGGTTTTTTTATCTCCGTGGCCGGAATTATGCAGAAATATGCCTGTCCAGGGACGATATATGGTCTCCGTCCGATCAAGTTCGGCAGTCCCTTCGGTCCTTTTGTTAATCGAAATCATTTTGCCGGCTATATTATTATGGTTATCCCCCTGGCCCTGGTGATTTTGCTCTCAATGAGTAACAGGATTCCTCGGACTGTGATGGATGACTTCCGGGCAAGGCTGGCCCGGAGTGACCCCCGCCGTCTCCTGATCGGTTTTATTGCTTTTTTAATGGTCTTTGCCCTCTTTCTCTCTCTCTCCCGGGGGGGGATTGCCGCGTTTCTGGTGGCGATGGTTTATTTTATTGTCACCTCCCGGAGGTATCGGATACTGAAAGGGAAGAAGACCTGGCTGATTATTGTGGCTACGCTGCTTTTGCTGGTAATCGCGCTGACCTATCTGGGTGTGGATCCGCTGCTGAAGAGATTCACGGCTATCGCGGGGGGAGAGAGCGAGAAGATGGTTCGCTTTACCCTCTGGAAGGATACCGGGAAGATAATTTCTGATTTTCCGGTTCTGGGTTCCGGTCTGGGCACATTCCGAAAGATCCACCCCTACTATAACTCTTTTACCTGGTGGTATATTCCATATACTCACACCGAGAACGACTATCTCCAGGTGATGGCGGAGATGGGGATATGGGGCGGTCTCATAATGGCAGTCAGTATTATCTTCTATGCCTGGTTTATTCTGGCCTGGAAGCCAACTCCGCGCCGGGGAGGGGAGAAGATTAGAGCAGAGAAGGGGGGGAGTAACTTCGTGATCTCTCGAAGGTGCCTGGTCCTGGGGGGGTCAACCGCTGTTCTGGCCCTGATGACCCAGAGCCTGGTAAATTTTAATCTCTATATACCGGCCAACGCCCTTCTGCTGACCGCCCTGGCCGCGATCTCACTGAAAGTTAGCGCCTTCGGCGCTAACTTGTCCGTTGAAAAATATAAGCGTTGAAAAATAAGGACGTTGAAGAAAAAAGACGTTTAAAAAAACAGAGCTACAACGGGTCCAATCTTGTGGGAGGGGTTAACCCCGATTAACCTGGGACCCGACCGGAGCGAGGTTGAAAACTTTTTCCACAGACGCTTTATTAACCCTAGTGTCATGTCACGCTTGACATGTTATATAGAATGATGCATGGTGATCTCCAAAACAAGGAGGTCTATCATGCCAAAGGTGAAGTATCGACTGGCGCTGACACAGGAGGAACGCAAGGAACTTGAGGCTATCGTTTCGAAAGGGAAGCACAGCACACAGAAAGTACTCAACGCTCTGATTCTTCTGAACTGCGACGAGAATGCGCCTACGCCACGAACGCTGAGAGAAGTGGATGTAGCAAGCGTGCTGAAAATCAGCGCCATGAAGCTGCATAGGGTGAAGCAACGTTTTGTGAATGAAGGGTTGCATATCGCATTGAATGGGCACAAAGGTCAACGGATATATGAGAAGAAAGCAGACGGTGAATTTGAAGCGCACCTGATTGCACTCAGCTGTAGTAAACCGCCATCAGGATATGTCAGATGGTCGCTGCGGCTGTTGGCGGAAAAGGTCGTGGAACTAGAGTACGCAGATAGTATCTCGTATGAAACGGTTCGCCGTGTTTTAAAAAAAACGAACTTAAGCCTTGGAAAAAGATTGGGTGGGTCATCCCCCCGAAGGAAAACGCAGAGTTTGTAGCTCGAATGGAAAAGGTTCTGGACGTATATAAGAGGCCCTATGATCGAAGGTTTCCTGTAATTTGCATGGACGAATCACCTCGCCAGCTAATTGACGAAGTGAAGATGCCGATTCCCATCGCGCCGGGACGACCAGCACGCTACGACTATGAATACAAGCGTCACGGGGTTTGCAACGTTTTCATGTCCAATGAACCCCTGGCTGGCAAACGGATGGTTAAGGTGACGAAAAGGAGAACCAAGCAGGACTGGGCAGTATTTATTGCAGAGATCGCACAGTGCTATAGTGATGCAGAGAAGATTACATTGGTGATGGATAACCTGAACACGCACAAGGCGGGATCCCTATACGAGGCGTTTCCTCCAGACCAAGCAAAGAAATTGTGGGACCGTTTTGATTTTGTCTACACGCCCAAGCATGGCAGTTGGCTGAACATGGCGGAAATCGAATTGAATGTGTTGATCAGGCAGTGCCTCAACAGACGGATTCCAGATATGGTAACGGTTGTTACAGAAGTCGCAGCATGGCAGAATAACAGGAACACGCAAAAAGCAACGATCAACTGGCAATTTACAACCAAGGATGCACGGATCAAGCTGAGAAGGCTGTATCCCACGTTACATGTGTGACATGACACTAGAAGCAACCCCGGCAGGTATGCTTTCAGTAAACCCCGTTGCATCGAGCTCGTAGGGGCGACCTTCAGGTCGCCATCGTGTGGCAGCCTGAAGGCAGCCGCTACGAGAAGACGGGTTTCACTGAAAGCTTCCCCCGGCAGTCATCGGGGTGTAGGCATAAATTATTCCACCTGTTAAAATTCCAGATACTCCTGGTTGTCTTCTTCTTCCCTCCAGAAGCCCTGGGCTTCGTGGACCCAGCTGAAGGGGCGCTCTCCGTTATCCATCAGTTCAATGACTCCATCGATGAATTTTTGGCCGACATTACCGCCGTATAATTTTATCCCGTTCGACATCTTCGCGTATAAGGCCGGGTTATCGTAAAGATAATTGACCATTGCCGCGATGAAATCACTATTTATCGGGGGGACCAGGAGATTACTGTGGGATTCATTTGTCGTCTCGGGTCGGTCGGTGTTGAACCGGCAGGTGAGGCAGGCCTTCCCTAACAGGTTCATCTCCTCCTGGACACCACCGCTGTCGGTCAGGACCGAGAAACAGCGCTCGGATTCAAAGAACTCGATCACATGAGAGTACCGCGGCCAGACTTTGGTATAGAGAAAATTCTCCCGGTCCTTGAGGTTCATAAGGTCGTCCATCAGGCCGTAAAGGTCCAGGGCGTGGCGGTTGGCATTCATCTCGATAAAGTTTACATGCCTCCCCGCTTCGACCAGCTTGACCACCGCCCCCACGATCGCCTTAAACCGCCGGGGGGTAAGATTGCCCCTTCGATGGATATCCACTCTGAGCCAGTCCCCCTTTCTCAACCGGGGGTAGATATCGAAGATGCTCTCTTCCGTTTTCTCTCTTCGTTTTAATGCCAGGGCATCGGCCACCACCCCGCCGATTACCCGGATATTTTTGGCCGGATGTCCTTCCCGGATCAGATGTTCCCGGTTCAACTCCAGAGGAGCGAAGAGAAACTCCGACCCTGCCGCCGAGGTGAAGGTATCGAACTGTTCCGGCATCGGTTCGTTCCGCATCAACTCCCATTTTCCGGAGAACTGTTTTTCGATCAACTCTTCAATCCCGGAAGAGACGATTTTGCTCATCTCTACGGGGGCCATACTCCGTAATCCGGCTTCATTCTGGATCGCCTTCTCCCCCCGAGAGAACATCCAGGCGGGAGGGACCATGGCGGTCAAGATGGTATCCCCTAATACTACCGGAATAACCGTGACGTCGGGCCACTCTCTCTTTAGCAATTTTGCCAGCCATCTCACTTTGACCATCAGTTCCGCGCTCTTCAGGGCCAGGTCTCCCCGGATACCCAATTCACAGGCCGTCCGTTCCCGGAAATTGAACTCCTGGGTGCCGTATGTCAAACGGTCGTCATAATGCTGTCCGGCGTTGATAACCAGGTAGGGGAGACCCGCGTCATCCGCCGCCTGGAGCGAACCCCAGAATTTATAGAAACAGGGCTTGGTCCCCGGGAAAAATGCCAGGACCCATCGCTTCTCCTTCCGGGCCTGTTCCATCACCTTCTTGATCATCTCGTTATTGATAAAGACGGGGAGCATGGAGAGGTTCATCGGGAAGAACTGGGGAAGTTCACTTCTGCCGAACATTAATTCATAATTGCTGTCTAAGTTCATTGTATGTCACGTCCTGATTTAAAGTTGTACTTCTCCTGGGAAAAACTCCCCCTACCTCGGCCCCTTTTTTGTCCACGGATTACACAGATTACTCTGATTGTTTCGCCTCGGCTTGGCGGCTTTGTTGCCCACTAATTACACGAATTCACACTAATTCCCCCCGCCTCTCCCCCTATTAGAACTACGAATTTCGCGAATTTTTAGCCCGCGATGACAATAAGTCATTTTGCGGGTACACGAATTTGAATACTTAAAAAAATGTTTTAACCAATGGTTTTTTTGTCTGTCAACTGACAACTGACAACTGTCAACCAGCCTTCGCCAAGGCTATGGCGGGCAGGGCCGTCAACTGTCTCTCCCCCTGTCTTGGCCTCTTTTTTGTCCACGGATTTTTACCCCGCGATGATTGAAAATCATTTTGCGGGGACATAGATTACTCTGATTATTTCGCCTCGGCTTGGCAGCTGTTTTAACAGACGATTGAATGTGATTGGATGTGAGAAAAAGATCTTAATCACTGTTGGTTTGATTTATTTACAGCCATCTTACTTACAATGTATAATCTTGTTTCTCCCCTACCTCGCCCCCTTTTTTTTGACAAGACGATTTTGGGACAGGACAATTACTCACCACCTCACCCCCATTTTGACAGGACCATTGCAGTTTCGAGTAGGCTGAGGACTCCCATGGCTACAAGGATAAAGTTTGTTTTCTCTGTTTCCCGCCTGGTTTCCCGACGGTGCCACAATATCTTATCCATACCATAGTTGCACCAAAGCCCCTCTCAGAACCGGACAAGCGGATTTCCCACATCCGGCTCCTCGACTTGCCATTCAGTAAGCCTCCGCTCTACGAAATGGGTTCAGGTCTTTGCGAATATTCGGTTTCGGCCAGCCCACCCATTCTAACACATGGTGGTATCCAGCCCAAGTATATGCCTTTCGCTGGCTTTTGCGGTTAAGCCATTTAAATAGGATTTTAGTTGCGAAATAGACATAGTTAAAACACTGTTCCGAATTATCCGTGATGGCGAAGTAATTCAGGTGCCCTGTAATACGAACTTTAGCCTGTCGCAGCATCTCCCCCTTCCTCAGCCTGCTCCGGGACTTTCTTGCCCAGTCTGAAAACTTATGCAGGCCACCACTAAAACTCTTACGGCTTGTACGACGTTTAACCTTGAAGTAACCTTTCTTCGTCTTCCCGCAGTAATGCGTAAATCCCAGAAAGATAAACTCCTCCGGCTTCTCGCCTCGCTTATGCGCGTCTTCACGTGCAAAGCGTCCGAACTTAATGCGTCGTGTCTTCTCCATCGCCAGCTTCAACCCGAATTTATCGAGCCTTTCCGGCAACTCCTTCAAAAACATTTCCGCATCATCCCGGTACTTGAAACACGCAAGAAAATCATCGGCAAAGCGAAAGTAATACGCCTCGCCCCGACACTGTTTCTTGACTATACACCCAAACCACAGATCTAACACGTAGTGCAGGTAAATATTAGACAGCAGCGGTGATAAAATTGAACCCTGTGGGGTTCCGGCCTCGGTTGCTTTAACCAGACCGTCCTCCATGATCCCACCCTTGAGCATCCTGCTTATCAGCCGGATAATCCGAGGGTCTCCGATCCGGTGTTTCAAGAACTTTATCATCCACTCGTGATTGACCTTATCAAAATAGCTCTTAATGTCGGCCTCTACCACGTGGTTGACTCGTTTCTGTTGAATCGTTCTCCCCAGCTTATCCAAACATTTATGCTGGTTACGTTTCGGGCGGAAACCATAGCTGCTATCATCAAATCCAACCTCGTAAATGGGCTCTAATACCCGTTTGACCGACAGCTCCACTATCTTATCTTCAAAACAGCTTATACCTAACGGCCTTCCTCGTTTACTGCCCGGCTTAGGAATATAACTCCTCAGCTTCAGCTGGGGACGATACCCCATTCGCTTCAGCCTTTCCGACAGGTCACGCAGGTTCTCTTCGAGGTTTTCCCCGTACTCACTCTTTGTTACGCCATCTACCCCAACTGCCCGCTTACCGGGCAATGCTTCGTAGCAAGCTCGCAGATTATCCACGTCTGTGACGTGATGATATAAGCTGGTAAATACCAGCTTTGGTTCTTTGCGAGCCCTTTCGCCTATCCATCTCAGATTTGTGCTCACTGATCTTTCACTCCTTGCATAATGTCAATGTTTCCTCTTTGATGGACGACAAATCGTGGAGACCTTCGCTCGGTGGGCATTACCCCACTTCATCGCTAACCATTGCGGCATACCGGTCTCCATCACTCGCGACGCGGCCATCTGTACGCCTCCTTTTAGATTGGCGCACATACTCGGGTACTGATATTGCGGATTTCCCCAAGAGCCTGTGTTCGTCGCTTGCCTGGTTACTTACAAACCGTTGTGCAACTCGATGCTGTCTGAGACCCCGGGGAGTCAGTCGGCACTTATCTTTTCCGCGCCTTCCGCATGGCCTGCGCCCGTCCTGAAGGGATCGGCCCTATCCCAAAATGAGCTAATTCTCGGAGCTATGGTTCAGATTCAGGGCATCCACCCTTCACCTCGTTGCACTCGCTTATCTGTCCTCCCGGCTTTCGCCGTTAGTCCATTACACTTCCGAGCGGCTGATTAGACCTTACTCGGGAGAGCTTCCCGCCGTAGCGGCTCTCTCTCAGTTTGCAGCATTGCCAGGTTACCCAGGACTATTAGCCTCGCCTCGGCCATTATTTATTTTCCGTGCTTGTGCTTGCATCCCGATTCTTTCGGGATAATAGTCCTGCCTGTAATCGTTCTGTTTAAATTTCTTTTTGTCGTTAATCGTCCTGTCTGTAATCGTCCTGTCTAATTTTCTTTTTGCTGTTAATAGTCCTGGAAATTGGTAGTTGGAAGTTGGTCATTGGACATTCGCTTTAAATTCGATGTTCGATTTTCAGTCAAATAGAACATATGGCGGCGGCTTGTCTCCGTTGATCAGCCATTGATATAGGGTTTTTAGTTCTTTGCCGAGGCGGGTGAAGGAATAGCGTTCTTTTACCAATTCTCTTCCGCGTTCTCCCATCTCTTTTCGTTCTCTGTCCGGGAGAGATATCGCTTCCCGGAGTGCTTTGGTCAGCGGCTCTGTGCCGATCCCGGTCCACCAGCCGCATCGGTATTGATTCAGTTCCTCCCAGGGGGTGCCCCGGGTGGTTATTACGGGGATGGAGTGGGAGAGCGCCTCGGGGATGACCAGCCCAAAATTTTCCGAATAGGTCGGCAGGACGAAGAGGTCGGCTTCCCGGTAGAGCCGCGCTTTCTCATCCAGAGAGACAAAACCCCGGAAGACGAAGTCATCGGTGAGGTCATAACGCCGGATCGCGGATTCCAGCTCTCCCCGGTAACCGGCATCATCCTGTCCCGCGATCACCACCCGCCATCCCTTCGGCCGGAGGGTCTTCCAGGCCTCAACCAGGTGCATCAATCCTTTTTTCGGGTGGATCCGGGAGAGATAGAGAACTGTTCGGAGTTTTGATGAGGTGTTATGGTCGGCTTGGGGGGGCGGCGGGGAGATAGAGACCGCCAGCGGGATTACCGCGATCGGGTTGGTTAACCCCAGGCGGCGGATATTTTCAGCCTCGTAACGGGAGGTAGCGTGGAGGACAGTGGCGGAACGGAGGTCACGGCCCTGGTAGAGGAGCCAGCCCAGCCGTTTTTTGAAAGCCTTATGCTTCAGTGACCAGGGGGTCAGTGTGCCCGTGATACTCATCACTGTGGGAATATTGAGTCTCCGGGCCGTTTTGATCGCGAGGTGGACTTCCGGTGTCCAGAGATCGTGGGTGTGGATTACCCGGCAGCCATTCCGGGTGCAGGCGGATTCGAGAGCGCTGCTGAAATCCGGGTCAAAGAATGAACTGAGCCTCCATCGTGGTCTCCGGCCGGTCAGATGGAGAGAGACCTCCGGCCGTTCCGGGGGGACCATGGCCCGCTCCCCATCTTCCTCCCCCCGGGTTATCAGGGTGGGGCGGACACCCAGGCAAGCCAGCGTGTCACAGAGCTGAGAGGTCAGGGTGGAGAGTCCTCCTTGGTCTCCGTGCATTGAGGTCTGCACCATGGCCACGGTTATATCTTGATCAGCATGCACTGGTAACGGGTGGTTATTATCGGAGATTCAGGTTTGTCGGCCAGGAACTCGTCCAGGGCCTGTTTGATTCCGGGGCAGCCCTCCCACTCATAGTCATCAAAGACCATGACACCTCCCGGGACCATTGCGGGGTAGAAGAACTCAAGGCTTGCCCGGGCCGACTGATAGATATCAACATCGATATGGGCGAAGCAGAAAGATCGGTCTCTAAGTGCCGCCGCCGAAGCCGGGAATATTCCGGGATGAAAGGAGATATCAGGGCAATCTTCTAAGAAAGCGCGGACGGATTCCAGCGAAGAGTCGGAGAAGTCATCCTTCTTATGGAGGTCAATCTCCCCGTCCGTCTCCGGCATCCCCGAGAATGTATCAAAGAGATGGATTGTCTTTTTCGGACAGGTTCGGGCCAGAAGCCGCCCGGTCCCTCCCCGGTAGACGCCGACTTCCGCGATATCCCCCTCCCTGTGGGCGGCGTACCGGGCCAACTGGAAGAGGTTGAAACAGCGGTCGATCGAGACCAGTGTCCGGTCCTCGATCTCCTTAAAGAGAGAGAGAAACACGCCGTCTCCAGCCCAGATCGGCTCCTCTCCCGACCGGGAAGTCCCGGTAATTGTCTGAATTAAATTCTTGATCTTTGATCTCATAATTTTCCAGCATCGGAACTTTTCATCTAAGGAAAGCATGAAATCAGGAAAATTTAAAATATTCCCCCCTCCTTCCTTCCTGCTTTCCTTAGGGGTTATTGTCCCGAGACTTAATATTAAATAACTCGGGATCCCGAAGTATTTCGGGAGAAAATTCCGAAGCAGCAAGTTAGTGCCCAACTCCGTTACCGAGGCGAATTTTTTAACTTTTTCATCCGCCATAGCTTTAGCGACGGAGGAAGGCACTTTAGGCACTTAAGAATTCTGCCCGAGCAGAGCGAGGGCAGTATTCTTTCAGGGTTGCCTCCAGCCTCAAAGTTAGTATAGTAGTTTGTTTATATGATGAAAGTCAAATATAAGATAGCGGAGTGTATTTACGGGGTCGGGAATATGATTCTGCGATCGGCGGAAGTTCTTCTCTTTAAACGACCTTCGGACTCCCCAACCAAGATTCTTCTCTTCCGGACCGGCCATCTGGGAGACACTGTCTGCGCGATACCGGCCTTGCGCTTAATCAGTGAGAAGTATCCCGACGCGCGGTTCTACCTGCTGACTTCGGAAAAAGAAGATGGGCTCCCGCATCCGATCGAAGTTCTGAAAGGCATTATATCTTTCGAGGAACACTTTACCTTTGTCCCCCCCGGTACCGATAGAATGAAAGTGCCGGAGGGACTGGCGGGAAGATTGCGGAAGGAGCATTTTGACCTCCTGGTCTACCTGGGACAGTATCCGGCCGGGGTAGGGCGGATGCTGCGGGATATGGTATTTTTTAAGATGGCCGGTGTGAGGTCGGTGATGGGTTTTAAGTGGTGCAAGCACCGGATCTTCCGTCTGGCCCAGCGTCAAAACGGGATCTTTGATGATGAGGTGACCCGATTGGTAAAGCTGGTGAATGATCAGGCCGCCGCGCCGGGAGAAATACGATGGGGAATGCCCTCTGTCCCTATCGATGATATCGCGGAGGTTGATCCCGGAGAACGGTTGATTGCTGTCCACACCGACGCGAAATTCCCGGTCAACCTATGGCCGTTATCAAAATTCAAACGGTTGATTGAAGAGTTGAACGAAGAGCTTCATCCTTCCGCCATCGTTATAGTGGGGGGAAACCCCGGTTCGGACCGGAGTAATCTTTTGCAAACGGTTAAAGGAGGTAATATAATTGACCTCCGCGGGCGGACCGGATTTTTGGGATTAGCTGAGGTTCTGAGACGGTGTAAGCTGTTAATTACCACCGACAGCGGTCCGGCACATGTTGCCGCCGCGGTGGGAATTCCTGTGGTAGGAATTTACAGCGCCCGGGATTATCCCAACTGCTGGCATCCGCACGGAGATCGACATATCATAATAAGAAAAGAGATTGATTGTCAGATCTGCATGAGAGAGAGGTGTGACAGTATGGCCTGTATCAAGCAGATAACTGTTGCTGAAGTCCTGCACGCTGTTGGGAATGTTATGGAGATTGAAGATGCTGAAAGAAGAATATAGGAAGAAATTGTACCGGGATTATATAACCCGGATACAGGGAAATTCCGGGATAGAACCAACCCTGGCGGAGATTGAGAGCCGGTTTCCGATCTGGGAGGCTTACTATCAGAAACACCTGCCCCACGATAGAGCAGCGGCTATTCTTGATATCGGCTGCGGCAGCGGTGGTTTTATCCACTACCTTCGGTCCTCCGGGTACCATAAGAGTTCGGGGCTAGACATAAGTGATGAGCAGATCTCCACCGCTCACCGCCTTGGTATTTCGGGGGTCAGCCAGGGGGATTTCCGGCAATTGCTCGAATCCACTGCCTCTGGGTATGATCTTATCATTGCCCGGGATGTGATTGAGCATTTTTCCAAGGAAGAGGTATTGGATATTCTTAATCTTATCTACGGCTCTCTCCTTCCCGGCGGGGTCTGCATCATCAAGACCGTCAACGCCGAGAGCCCCTTCTGGCCCCGGTATAGATTCGGTGATTTTACCCATGAATCAAGTTTTACCAGGACCAGCATTGAGACGGTATTGCGTCTGAGCGGGTTTCAGACGGTTACATCTTATCCGGCACCACCGGTGTTTACATATAGCTGGAGATCGGCTATCAGATCCATTCTCTGGAGGGGTATTAAATGCGCCTGGAGTATCTGCCTTCTGGTCGAGAGTGGGGACAGGGCGGGTATATTCACGGGCAATTTCATCTCGGTAGCATTTAAATGATGAGTACGATTAAGCGCAGATTGAAGTCAAGCATCCTGGGGATGCTGATTCGGGGGTGGAACAGGCAAAATTTTTTAGGTGCTCCCTGGATACGGATTCTTCTGTATCTTACACCCGGTTCGAAGAAATATTCCATGGCTTTACGGATTTTGGCCCTGAGTCCTCATTATTTCTTCCGGGACCCGGAACACCATGGCCCCCGGATCTCCACGTCTCGTTTCCTGGAGATGGAGAGGAAGAGAAATGATGATACGCGTGGTGAAATCTGCCGGCAGGTTTTACTGCCTTATCTGGAAAAAAGTTATGCCGTTCTGGATTATGGCTGCGGCCCCGGTTTCCTGGCCCGGCATGTTTCCGGATATGTTGATCAGGTCTATGGGTGTGACATCTCCCCGGGGACCATCGCCTGCGCCCGGATCATAAGCCCCGCCGAGAATCTTGTGTATTTCGTGGTAGGGGGGAGAGATCCGGATCCGATAAAATCCGCGAGCCTGGATTTAATTTATTCTTTTGCCGTGATTCAGCATATATCCGATGATCTATTCCGCAAAATCCTGGATAAGTTTTTTCTATGGCTGCAACCCGGCGGGCGGGGGATTCTCCACATTGTGGTAGATGATGAAGGCTGGAGAACGGAAGATGAGTGGAGAGAAGACAGATCGGCTCTGGGAAAGATAAAATACCGTTACGGGCTTCATTGCTTCGGGAGGAAGGAGGAGGAGGTCAGGGGGATGATCAGAGCGGCGGGATTTGTCGACCTGAAGCATCTCGCTATCGCGGATATCTGTGATATAGATGATGATATTGTCGAGCAGAGTCTTTTTGTTTTTATTAAACCGGAATCAAATATAGGAACAAAGAAAGAATAAACTACGAATTTCGCGAATTTTTAGCCCGCGATGACAATAAGTCATTTTGCGGGTACACGAATTATGCTGATTAAAAGAAAATCAATCCGCCTAATCTGCGCAATCCGCGGTTTATTCATCCGATTGTATATTTAAATAAAATGACTCAGAATAAACGATTATTGCTGATTGCTCCGATCGGGCCTTATGCCATGGGACAGAACTTTCTTCGTGCTTTTAAGGAGTTTGTTCCGGCGGTGGCGTTTGTTAATTATATGGATTATTTTCCTCTGGCCTTCAGCCTGCAGGAACGGATAATCACTCGTCTGACCTTGCAGCGGAGGATAAGAGGATATAACCGGGCAATAAGAGAGACCGCGCTCTATTTTAAGCCCGACCTGATGGTGATAGCAAAAGGGATTGAGGTCAAACCGGCTACCCTGGAGGCTATCAAGGAGGAACTCCCCGCCATCCAGCTGGTCAATATCAACTATGATGATTTTTTCTCCCGGTCTCCCAGTAATTATTTCAGCAATCTCGATAGGCTTATCCCTCTTTACGACTGGATCTTTCCGAGCAAGAAAGCAAATGTAGAAGAGCTGATAAGTATCGGCGCTCCAAGAGTTCATTATTTGCCTCTTGGTTATGATGAAACTGTCCATTACCCGGTTTCTCCCAATCGGGAAATCTCACTCCGCCGAGGGGGAGAGGTTATATTTGTCGGAACGTACACCGCGGCGCGCGCGGAATATCTGGACCACATTGTCAATTATGAACTAGCGATCTGGGGCGGCCACTGGAAACGCAGGAAGATTCGCCCGGATCTGTGGAGGAGGATACAGGCTACGGGTAATAACCGAATTGTCTGGGGTCCTGAATTATCGGCGGTTCTGAACGCTTCAAAGATCGCCCTTAATTTTTTTCGGCCGGATAATCGGGATACCCACAATCATAGGTCTTTTGAACTTCCAGCCTGCGGAGTATTCACTCTCTCCCAGAGATCGGATGAACTGGGTGAATTTTTTCAAGAAGGCAGGGAGATCGCCATGTTCTCATCGATTGACGAACTCAGGGAGAAAGTACGTTATTATCTGGACCACGATCGGGAGAGAGAAAAAATGGCGCTGGCCGCCCATGAAAGACTGATCAAGGGGAAGCACACCATCCGTGACCGGGTGGAGAAGATGATGGGAATAATAAGAAATTCCAAATAACACGGAAATAGAATGGTGGAGTGATGGAGTGGTGGAGTGATGGAAAGTTGCCTGAAAGAAGACGGGCAGGTAGACAATGAAAGCGGTATGAAAAACATAATTATAAAAGCCATCGCCCGGGTTACGCGCCGATTCCATCCCCGGGGGACTAATCGCTTCCTGACTCTGATCTATAGCCCGGATAAGCGGGAGTTCGATCATTTTGAGACCGTGATGAAGTATGATTCCCGGCTTCTAATCAATGTCGATACCGCTGATTTTCTGGAGTGGCTGATCTTCTTCTACGGTTACCATGAACCCGGGCTGACCCGGCAGATCAAGCGGTTCTTCCGGCCGGGATTTGTTGCCTTTGATGTCGGCGCCAATGTGGGGAGCCACACATTGACTATGAGCGATCGGGCGGGAGAAGATGGGAAGATTTTCGCGTTTGAGCCCAATCCGAAGGCTCATCAGCGGTTGATGGAGAATATTGCTCTGAACCGGATCAGGAATATTGAGACACTCTCCTGCGCCTTATCCGATGCTGCCGCGGAGGAGAAGCTATTCGTTCCGGTGGAGGGGACATCCAACCGGGGAGTGGCGAGTCTCTACCGGGAGAATGTAAATTATCAGAGAGTGGAAGTGCCGGTAGATGTAAGAACCATGGATGAGGTGGTGAGGGAGAAGGGATTGAGCCGCCTGGACTTTATCAAGATAGACACTGAAGGTAATGAGCTTAAGGTGCTCCGGGGTGGACGGAGTTGCGTTGCTGAATATCGTCCGCTGATTGTCTTCGAATACGACCAGCGATCGTGGGGAAACTCCGGGACTGATTTTGCCGGGGCGAACGAGTATTTTTCCGGACTGGACTATTCGCTGTCCGTTATCGGTCCGCGTTCACTCACTCCGGTCGGGGACGGTCTCCCCCTGACCGGCAATATCCTGGCCGCACCACTCTCCCAAAAAAGCACCCCCTTCAAACAAAACTAATAAAACCACGAAGGACACCCCGAATTCTTCGGGGTAGACTGCGTTCACGAAGGTGGAGTAGAGAATGGGGATTGGGGAGCGGAGAGCGGAATGTCCAATATCCAACTTCCAATTTCCAGGCAGGACTATTAAAGGCAAAAAGAATTAAGACAGGACGATTGCAGACAGGACGATTAAAAGGGGCCGAGGTAGGGGGATAATAGTCCTGTCTGCAATCGTCCTGTCATGAAAAAGGGCTGAGGTAGGGGGTTAATAGTCTTGTCTGTAATGGTCCTGTCATAAAAGGGGACGAGGTAGAGGGAAGAAGAAGTTTTAACCACAAAAAGTGACAACTATAAATCAGGACTGGACAGGGATTTTTAAAATACCTTTTCGAATAAGGTATAGATGCTACTAAAAGATGAAAGAAAAGATCAAAGAGAGTATTAAATGGATCTTCTTAGGTCGTCAGTTTCAGTTTGCCTTATCCATGGTCTTCCAGCTTCTTATAATGAGGATCCTTTCTCCGAAGATATATGGAGTATATGCCCTGGCGGTATCTTCGCTCGGTTTTGTCGCCATGTTTATCTCTTTCGGTTTCTCCCACTCTATTATTCAATTTCAGAAGATAAAAAATATTGAGAGGAATGTCCTGGGGTTGACCGTTCTGCAGAGCTGCGTTTTCGTATGCCTGACCCTCCCGGCATTTTTCATCGTTAGGAGCGTCTATGGCGGCCAGATAGCGAGGGTTTATCTTTTGTTAATCGTCGCTCACGCGATTACTTTTATCAGCCAGGTTTTTCAGTTTTCCATGGAGAGAGATCTGGATTTCAAGAAAACCGAGATCGTTCTCGCGATTGTTAAGTTGTTGAGTGTTCTGACCATTCTATGGATGGCCTGGCGCGGTTTCGGAGTGTATAGCCTGGTGGCTGGTTTCTATTTAAAGGTGTTGTTGGAGGGACTGATCTTCTTTAAGTATTCCGGCTGGCGGTACGGGATCGGTTGGGATCGGGAGGTTATCCGCATAATTGTGGTTTACGCGTCCAAACGATTTTTGGCCCGGTGCTGCAGCATGATGATGGGTTCCCTGGATAAGTTAATCCTGGGGTTGGTGGTGCCGATAGCGTATGTCGGGGCGTATGAGCGGGCTTATTTTATTATCGCTTCGGTGCAGGGGTTGGTGGGACAGATAAATTCCCAGTTCGCGTATTCGCTGCTGAACCGGATCAAAGACGATCTCCGCAAAACGGTATTACTGATAAATAAAGGGGTGTTTATCAATATCGTCCTGGCCGCCGCGTTTACCCTGGCATCATTATTCTACTTACAGGATATGGTTATTCAGCTTTTAGGAGATAAGTGGGTGGTAACCGCACGCTTAATCCCTTATTTCAGCGTGTACTTTATGGGAATAATCCCCGCCGTCTTTGTCCGGCAGATCTTTAACGCGGCCAAAGATCCCCTCCATATCGTCTGGGGTCGTTTAATGGAGATCGCTTTCTTTATCTCTATGGCATTGCTATTATATAAGATCGGTAAGCTTAACAATCAAAGTATGGCTTTGAATCTGGGAGTTTCTACCGCGATCGGCGCGGGGTTTCTTGTTATCATTCTCCTGCGGGATAGATTGTTAGAATATATCACAATTATTAAACCGATCCTGATTGCTTCTCTGGCGGGTGCCATCGGATTGATCCTGACGACGGCAACTGATCTCTCCCCGCTGGTGAAGATGGTAATAGTAGCCGTGATCTACGGACTCTTACTCTGGAAGTTTTGTCGAAGCGATTTTCTTTGGTTTAAAAACTATTGGCAGACATGAGAAGGTATAATGCATCCGGTAGCAGATAATTGGTGTTCGGAGATTGATAAGCATATTTCCACCTCCTCCATGATCGGGAAGAGGGAATTATTAAAATCTCTCCAATTATCCAGATCGTGGAAAAGGATTCTCGGAAAGATAAACTCTGCTTCTATCAGGTCAGTTATCGAAGTTGGTTCCGGGACCGGCCCTCAGCTCCTTCCATTGGCATGGAGAGGGTATTCGACAGTAGGGATAGACTGCTCTCATAAATCTCTGGCCCGGTGCCGGGAGATTGTACATTCCATCCGGAAGGCCACCGGGAGGCGGATGGAAGTCTCTCTCGTCTGCGGTGATTTCTTTGATCTCAAGTTAAATGCCCGATTTTCACTGGTTTTTCACCGGGGAGTATCGGAGCATTATCTTGACCGGGAAGACCGCTTACGGTTTATGAATAAGATGTTCGAATACGCGACGGATGACGGGTATGTCGTCTCAATCGTTCCCAGCGGTATTCATCCCTGGCGGGCCCGTTTCAGAGATGAAAAACTTGGAGGGTATAACATTCCGGAGATAGATTATTCACCTGACCGATTGATAGAGGAAACGGTAATCTGCGGAGGGAAAGATGTTGTTCTCCTGCCTCATAATATCATGGGGCACCTCAATTATATTCCGGCAGGCCGATTTGTCCGGGTTGTTTTAAGACTGGTATATCTCTTTTTTCAACTGATACCCCAGTCTATTTTACCGGGGCCTTTCAAAAACAAGCACGCGTATTCATTTATCTGTATCGCGGCAAAGGTGGAAAGATGAGGGTGACAGTAACAGTTCCCGGGAAGTTCCATGCATTCGAACTGGCTCAGCAGTTGTTTGAAAGAGGCTGCCTGGAGCAGTTGATCACCGGCTATCCTCGTTTTAAAGTGAAAGAATATAACCTTCCTTCCGAGAAGGTTATAGCGCTCCCCCTCAACCAGTTGATCTACCAGGCGTGGTATAGATTGCCGCCGCTGCTCCGCGATCTCTATGACCCCCTCTGTAGAATAACCGAACATTTTGATCATCAGGCCCGCCGGCGCCTGAAAGATTGCGATATTTTTGTTGGCTGGGCAGGGGCATCACTCCACACGCTGCGTCAGGCTAAATCCCGGGGGGCGATAACATTGGTAGAGCGGGGGAGTTCTCACATACTCTTTCAGCAGGAGATCATGCGGGAAGAATATGATCGACTGGGGCTGAAGGGACCGCTGGCTCATCCCGGTATAATCAACCGGGAATTACAGGAATACACGGAAGCCGATTATATTGTCGTGCCCTCGGGATTCGTAAAAAGCACCTTTCTCCAGCGGGGGGTAGATGAGCGTAAATTAATCCGTAATCATTATGGTGTTAATCTGGCCGGATTCAGGCAGGTGAAGAAAGAAGATGATATATTCCGTGTTATTTTCACGGGAGGAAGCAGCTTGCGTAAAGGGACCCACTATCTGCTGCGGGCTTTCAGTGAATTGAAACTTCCCAATAGTGAGCTTCTTCTGATCGGGAGCGTAGATGAAAATATGAAATCATTTTTCCGGAAATACGCGGGCACATTTAATTGGATCGGTCCTCAGAGACAGGAATATTTATACAGGTATTATTCCCGGGGCAGTGTTTTTGTCATGCCGTCTATCGAAGAAGGATTGGCCCTGGTCCAACTCCAGGCCATGGCCTGCGGCCTGCCCCTGATCTGTACGACCAATACCGGAGGAGAGGATTTGATAGAGGAAGGCGAAGAGGGATATGTCATCCCGATCCGCGACATCGGGGCCTTGAAAGAGAAGCTGGTCTATCTCTACGAGAATCCCGCCGAGCGAGAGGAGATGGGACAAAAGGCGGAACAAAAGGCCAGGGGCAATTTCAGCTGGGATGATTACGGCCGGAGAACGATGGAGAATTATCAAAGGATAATGGATATTACCGGGACAACAAACCGCGGATGAAGCGGATTAGGCGGATTGGTTTTTATTTTAATCAGCATAATCCGCTTCATCCGCGGTTAAATAAGTTGCCCGAACGAAGTGAGGGCTAAGTTCCTGCATCAGAATTATCTCTCCCGAAATCCTTCGGGATCCCGAGTTGTTTCATATTAAGTCTCGGGACCGAAATCCTTCGGGATCCCGAGTTGTTTCATATTAAGTCTCGGGACCGAAATACTTCGGGATCCCGGTTTGTTTAATTGAATTTATCGGGACCGAAATACTTCGGGATCCT
>CAKZYZ010000158.1 GCA_937885075.1 uncultured bacterium
TAGACGATGATGTGGGCTACTCATTATCACACGTGTGTCGTGCTGTTATCGAGTTACATTTTGTATATCTTTTTTTTATTTTTTATTTGTTTTTTTTTTTTTAATGATACGGCGACCACCGAGATCTACACTCTTTCCCTACACGACGCTCTTCCGATCTGACCAATCCCCTGGCGGAACTTGCCCATAAGCGCCGGTTGACGGCTTTAGGGCCCGGAGGACTCTCCCGCAAGCGGGCCGGATTCGATGTTCGTGATGTCCAGTCCAGCCATTATGGGAGAATCTGTCCGATCGAATCGCCGGAAGGCCCCAATATCGGCCTGATCGCCTCGCTCAGCAGCTATGCCCGTGTCAATGACCTGGGATTTATTGTCACCCCGTATAAGCAGGTGGAGAAAGGCCGCATTACCAATAGGGTCAGACATCTCGACGCCGATGAAGAAGAGAGATATATTATCGCTCAGGCAAATGTGAGAATAGATGATAATGGCCGGATGCTTGATGAGATGGTTAAAGTTCGCCAGGGAGGCGATACGGTGATGGCGCGTCCCGAAGATGTCCAGTATGTTGATGTCTCCCCGAAACAGCTGGTCAGTGTTGCCGCGGGTTTGATCCCATTTCTGGAGCATGATGACGCGAACCGCGCGTTAATGGGCTCTAATATGCAGAGACAGGCCGTTCCGCTCCTCATTACGGAGGCGCCTCTGGTCGCGACCGGGCTGGAAGAGAAGGTTGCCCGGGATAGCCGCATTGTCGTTGTCGCGGAGCGCGATGGAGTGGTGAAACAGATTGACGCGAAGTCTATCACGATTGATAAGGATGTCTATAATCTGTTGAAGTTCACCCGTACCAACGCCGGAACCAGTAATAATCAGCGTCCGCTGGTTACTCTTGGTCAGAAGGTGAAAAAAGGGCAGATAATTGCCGATGGCGCGGCGACCGCGAAGGGAGAGCTGGCCCTGGGAAAAAATGTAATGGTCGCGTTTATGCCCTGGCGCGGATATAACTTTGAAGATGCTATTGTGATCAGCGAACGATTGCTCACGGCGGATTCCTACACATCTCTTCATATAGAGAAGTATGAGATCGGAGCTCGTGATACCAAGCTGGGAAGAGAGGAGATAACCCGGGATATCCCCGGTGTTGGTGAAGAAGCCCTGATGAATCTGGACGCGGAGGGAGTTATCCGGATCGGGGCCGAAGTTAAGCCCAAGGATATCCTGGTTGGAAAGATTACGCCGAAGAGCGAGACGGAGCTCCTGCCGGAAGAACGCTTACTCCGGGCGATCTTTGGAGAGAAGGCCGCCGATGTGAAAGATACTTCTCTGAGAGCTTCTTCCGGAGTTGAGGGTATTGTGATGGATGTCCGTGTCTTCTCCCGGAAAGATTCCCCGGAGGAGTCCGAGGAGAAGAGACAGGAGAAGATTCAGATCCGGGAGATCAATAGCCGCTATAAAGAGGAAGTTCTGAAGATCAAGACCAGTCGTCAGGAGAAAGTTAAGAAATTGCTCCACAAAAAGAAGTTTGACGGTTCGATTGTGGCGATAGATACCGGCGTGGTGATTATCCCGAATGACCAGAAGATAACCCTCGCCATACTGGAGAAAATGGAGGAGCAAGACTATCAGGGGATCGAGATCGAGGGGGATGGTCAACTGATTAAGAAGCTGAGAAAGATTATCATGATCAGCGAAGATAATCTTGATACCCTGGATCTGAAGAGGAATCAGGATCTGGAGCAGGTTAGAATAGGTGATGATCTTGAGCCGGGGGTGATTAAAAAGGTACAGGTTTATATAGCCACGAAAAGAAAACTCTCGGTGGGCGATAAGATGGCCGGACGCCACGGGAATAAGGGGGTTATCTCCAAGATTCTTCCGGTGGAAGATATGCCGTTCCTCCCCGATGGTACCCCGGTTGATATTATCCTTAATCCGCTGGGGGTGCCTTCCCGGATGAATGTGGGGCAGGTTCTGGAGACCCATCTGGGTTGGGCGGCGGGAATACTCGGGGTATCATTCGCTACACCGGTCTTTGACGGCATCAGTGAGGATAAGATCGTTGAGCTGCTGAAGGAAGCGGGTCTCCCTGAAACCGGCAAAACCATTCTATATGATGGCCGCACCGGTGAGGAGTTCGGGGCTCCGATAGTGGTAGGACAGATATATATGATGAAATTGAACCACCTGGTAGCGGCCAAGATCCACGCCCGGGCTATCGGACCTTACTCTCTGGTGACTCAACAGCCATTGGGGGGGAAGGCCCAGTTCGGAGGCCAGCGGTTTGGTGAGATGGAAGTCTGGGCACTGGAGGCCTACGGCGCGGCTTACGCTCTCCAGGAGATGCTCACGGTAAAGAGTGATGATATCATGGGCCGGACCAGGATCTATGAATCTATTGTCAAGGGGAGTAATGTCATGGAGGCCGGTACCCCCGAATCATTCAATGTTCTGATAAAAGAGTTAAGAAGCCTATGCCTGGATGTAAGAACCGAGAAATCCGAAAACAAGGCAGGTTAGAGCTTGTTCGAAAAGCCTTTTTAACCACGAAGAACACGAAGGACACGAAGAAATTTTAAAATATAAGAATGGGTTTCTTCTTCGTGAACTTCGTGCTCTTCGTGGTAAATATATAATATTTTAGAAGAAAAATTATAAAATACCCTTTTAAGTAAGGTCTTTTTATTAAAGGGAGCATATTTTTATGGATACTAAAGCAGTTCATTTATTCGGGATTGAAAGTGAAAATGTCTTCGATCAGGTTACTATCCGGATCGCTTCTCCCGAAGTGATTCGTTCCTGGGCGCATGGTGAGGTTAAGACACCGGAGACGATCAACTATCGGACATTCAAGCCGGAGAAGGACGGTCTTTTCTGTGAGAAAATATTTGGCCCCTCAAAGGACTGGGAGTGTGCCTGCGGGAAATACAAGAGAATCAAGCATAAAGGCGTGGTCTGCGATCGCTGCGGTGTAGAAGTCACTCTCTCCAGTGTCCGGAGAGAGCGGATGGGGGTAATAGACCTTGCCGTTCCTGTCTCCCATATCTGGTTCTTAAAGAGCGCTCCAAGCCGGATCGGTAATGTTCTCGGTCTCTCGACCAGGATATTGGAGAGCTTGATTTACTATGAGAACTATATGGTAATCAATCCCGGGCAGATGAATATCAGCGACAAGTATGATTATATCAAGTCGGGGATTAAGAGCAGTTCACTCAATGAGGGGATTACCGCGAAGAGACTTCTCTCCGAGGATGAATATCTGGCCTATTCCGAAAGATTTGATTCCGAGTTTCAATCCGCTATCGGTGCCGCGGCGGTGAAGAAGCTGCTGGAATGTAATAAGGAGACAATCAAGGATATCGCGCCTGATAGCGCGGAGAAAGAGGAACTCACTGAACTGATAAGCAAGGACTACAATAAAATTATAAAACATACCGGAATTGTAAAACCGGATGATCTGTTTCTCCTGCTTAATGATGGTGCCAAGGTCTATCTTGATGAACTCTGCTGGGGAAGGGACAGAAAAGATATCGGGGCGGAGGGGATATACGAGGCCCTGGCCGCGGAATCGGAACTGGAACGGGTAGCGGGGGAGTATTCAGCCAGCTATCGGAATTATGAGAAATTGCCGGGCAAGGGACTGGCCGCCGCCAAGAAAGAATTGGCCAACTCCAAAGCGGAATATATCAATGTCTACGCTACGCTCCTCGCCAAGCATGTTATCAAAGTTTTAATTAAGGTGCAGGTCCCGCTCGGCGAAGATCTCGCGCAATTGACGGAACATCTTCGGCGCCAGCTTGATAAGACCAAGTCCAGGCAGATGAAGAAGAAGCTGGCCAAGCGGCTTCGGATTGTTAACAGTTTCTTCAGTAATGATACTCACCCCGAGTGGATGGTTCTGGATGCCATACCGGTAATTCCGCCCGATCTGCGTCCGCTGGTCCCTCTGGAAGGCGGCCGATTCGCCACCTCCGATCTCAACGATCTCTACCGGCGGGTCATCAATCGTAATAATCGGTTGAAGAGTATTCTCCGGCTCAAGACGCCGGATGTCATTGTTCGTAATGAGAAGAGGATGCTTCAGGAGGCGGTTGACGCGCTCTTTGATAATGGTCGCCAGGGCCGCGCGGTCCTGGGCGCCGGAAACCGGCCGTTAAAGTCACTGAGCGATAACTTGAAAGGTAAGCAGGGCCGCTTCCGGCAGAATCTGCTCGGCAAAAGAGTCGATTACTCCGGGCGTTCGGTTATCGTGATCGGCCCGGAATTAAAGCTGAATCAGGTCGGACTTCCCAAAGAGATGGCCCTGGAACTCTTCGAGCCGTTTATTATTCACCGGTTGAAGGATCTGGGGTTTGTTCATACTATCCGGTCCGCCAAGAAGATGATTGAACGGCATGAGAAGCAGGTATGGGATGTTCTGGATGAAGTCATCAAGGATCACCCGGTCATGCTTAACCGGGCGCCCACTCTTCACCGATTGGGGATCCAGTCTTTTGATCCGATTCTGGTAGAGGGAAAAGCGATCCGGATCCATCCTCTGGTCTGTACCGCGTTCAACGCGGACTTTGATGGCGATCAGATGGCGATCCATGTTCCCCTCTCCAATGAAGCACAGCTGGAAGCTCGAGTTCTGATGTACGCTCCGAATAATATATTTTCTCCGGCCAGCGGCGAGCCGATCCTCAATCCGACTCAGGATATAGCTCTGGGGTGTTATTACCTTACGCGGGAGGATGGGGGAGACAAAAAATCCTTGAAAGCGTTCGGAGATGACGATGAAGTTCTCCTCGCGTTGGCGGAGAAAAATATATCTCTCCAACAGCGAATTAAGGTCAGGGGTGTCACGGAACGGTTGAGTGAATATGACAAGAAAGGCAAACCGCTCCCCTCCTCCAAGTGGGAGGATTATACTACTGCCGGGCGGGTCATCTTCAATCAGACATTCTCCGATAATATTCCTTTTATTAATAAACAGGTGAGTAAGAAAGCTTTGAGCGAGATTGTGGCCCAGTGTTACAGGGAAGAGGGACATGAAGAGACCGTTCGGATCCTCGACCGCTTGAAGGAACTTGGTTTCGAGAGCGCGACCTGGTCCGGTCTCTCTCTGGGTATGAAGGATATGGTAAAGCCCAAAGAGAAAGAAGAGATCATCAGGAAAGCTCGAAAGGAAGTTGCCGCGGCCGATCGGGATTATAATTCCGGCAAGATTACCAGCCAGGAGAGTTATAACCAGAAACTGGATATCTGGTCCCGGGCTAACCGTGAACTCTCCAATCAGGTCTTTGAGGACCTCAAGGTCGATGGGGAACCGGGATTAAATCCTCTCTATATGATGATGGATTCCGGCGCCCGGGGCAGCATGGAGCAGATTCAGCAGATTGCCGGGATGAGAGGTCTGATGGCTAAACCATCCGGTGATATCATCGAGTATCCGATTCTCTCCAATTTCCGGGAAGGATTGAGTGTTCTGGAATATTTCATCTCGACTCACGGCGCCCGGAAGGGGTTGGCCGATACCGCGCTGAAGACCGCGGACTCCGGTTATCTGACCCGTCGGCTGGTCGATGTGGCTCAGGATGTTATTATCAGCATGGAAGACTGCGGTACTTTCAAGGGCCGTCGGGTCGAAGCTCTGATAGAAGAGGGGGAGATTGTTATCCCGATTAGAGATAGAATTGCCGGCCGATTCAGCCAGGAGACGATCCGGGGACGGGATGGCAAGGTTATCGTCAAGCGCCGGGAGGAGATCACCCCGGACGCCGCCCGGGAGATTGATGAAAACGGTATTCAGTCAGTCCGGATACGTTCGGTTCTGACCTGCGAAGCTCCCACCGGCATCTGTGCCGCCTGTTATGGCCGTAATCTGGCCAATCAGCGGCCGAGCACGCGGGGTGACGCGGTGGGGATTATCGGCGCTCAATCGATTGGTGAGCCCGGGACCCAGTTGACCATGCGGACATTCCATATCGGTGGAACCGCCAGTATCTCCAGCCGTCAGCCGGAATATCTGGCCGGTCAGGACGGGGTGATCAGGTATGATCAGCCTCTGGAGTTGGTAGAGATGGAAAATGGCCGATCTCTGGTCCTTAAATCCGGAGGAGCAATATCTATCTGTGATTCAGAAGGGCAGGAGCTGGCCCGCCATAAAATCGAGGTGGGATCCGAGCTCTTTGTGAAAGACGGGCAGAAAGTGAAAACGGGAGATCTTTTAGTAAGCTGGGATCCTCACAGTACTCCGATCTTGAGTGGTTCCACCGGCCGGGTTCAGTATGTGGACATCATAGATGGTGAGACGATGAAAGTCCATCGGTCCAAGAATAGAGTTGAACGGCGGATAGAGCAGATGACCGGGCACGAACTTCACCCGCAGATTAATATCGTAGACGCGGACAATCCCGAGCGGATGCTGGAGCCTCACCTGATTCCTAATGGAGCTCTGGTGGAAGTTGAAGATGGGGAGCTTATTGAAGCCGGTCACCGGATCGCCCGTACTCCGCGGAAACTCACCAAGACCGCTGATATTACCGGAGGCCTCCCCCGGGTCGCCGAGCTTTTTGAGGCCCGTCGTCCTAAGGACGCCGCGACTATCGCTCAGATCAGCGGCCAGGTGGAGTTCGGTTCCCGCAAACGCGGCAAACTGGCTCTCCTGGTGAAAGATCAGAAGACCGGTCGGTCCGAGGAACATCTCATACCGATGGGCGCGCATATTATCGTTCATGATGGAGAGCAGGTGGAGAAGGGGCAGAAGCTGACCGAAGGTCCGATTGTCCTCCAGGAGATGCTTGATGTCAGCGGGATGGAGGAGCTTCAGGAGTATCTGATCAATGAAGTCCAGAAGGTATACAGCCTCCAGGGTGTGAAAATCAATGACAAGCATATCGAGACCATTGTCCGGCAGATGGTGAGCAAAGTACAGGTAACCTCCCCGGGAGATACCGAGTTCCTATTTGATGAACAGGTGGATCGGAAGGCATTTTTTAAAGAGAATGAACGGATTAAGAGTCTGGGGTTGTCCGCCCCCGCCAAGAGCAAGAATATTCTTCTGGGTATTACCAAATCATCTCTGGCTACTGAGAGCTTCATCTCGGCGGCGTCTTTCCAGGAGACAACCCGAATCCTGACCGATGCCGCGGCTACCTTCAAGGTTGATCCATTGAAGGGTTTCAAGGAGAATGTGATCATGGGTCATCTGATCCCCGGCGGAGATGGACTGCCGGAATTGAAGCTCCAGAAACTGATGCTGGTGGAGGATGATGTGGAGACGAAAGAACTGAAGGGATAGAAAGAATGAGAAGATAATGACGAAAGCCGAATGAGGAATGACGAAAGAATAACAAACGGATAAATGTCCAATCCACCCGGCAGCCGAGCGTGGCGGCCTTCGTCATTCGGATTTCGTCATTCTTTCGGGATTCCTCATTCGGCTTTCATCATTTATGAAGTTTTTTTATTGCCAATAATATTTATGTGGCTTAGATTAAAACAAATCAACAATCTAAAATGAGGTATTGCGATTATGCCTACTATCAATCAATTAGTCCGACAGGGCAGAAAAAAACCGATTAAGAAGAGAAAGGCCCGGGCACTGGATAAATGCCCGCAGCGGAGGGGAGTATGTCTTCAGGTCAAGACAGCTACTCCCAAGAAACCTAACTCGGCTTTAAGAAAGATTGCCCGGGTTCGTTTGACCAATAACATGGAGATAACCGCGTATATCCCCGGAGTTGGTCATAATCTTCAGGAGCACTCCCTGGTACTGGTGAGGGGCGGTCGGGTAAAAGATCTTCCCGGTGTCCGTTATCATATTGTCCGGGGCGCTCTGGACTGCATGGGAGTGGAAGGTGATAAGGAAGGACGGCCCAGAAATAGAGGACGTTCAAAGTATGGAGTTAAGAAGCCGAAAAAATAGTTGGGGAATAGGTTAAGGAATTTTAATAATTTAGCCACCAAGACACGAAGGCACTAAGAAAAACTTCAGAATAATTAAAAAATGTTATTATCGCAGCTTTAAATCTTTTCTTTGTGTTTTAGTGTCTTTGTGGCAAATAAGGTGCGAAGCTAAGTTCTTAAAGATTTAAGAAGTAAGGAGAAATTATACAATGGGGCGTAAGAAAAAATCTATCAAGAGGCCGATGCAGCCGGATCCGCGCTATCACAATCTACTGGTCACGCGTTTTATCAATAATACCATGCTGGGCGGAAAGAAGAGCCTGGCGGAGAAAAATTTTTACAAGGCGATGGATATTATTGAAGAACGCTCCGGTAAAGAACCGCTGGAAGTCTTCCAGAAAGCAATGGAGAATGTAAAACCGTTTCTGGAAGTGAAATCCCGCCGGGTCGGTGGGGCTACTTACCAGGTCCCGGTAGAAGTAACCCAGGACCGGCGGACGGCACTGGCGATCAGATGGCTGATCAGTTTTGCCCGCGGGCGCAAGGGCATGCCCTTTGCTCAGAAGCTGGCGGCTGAATTGATGGATGCTTACCAGGAGCAGGGATCCGCGATCAAGAAGAAGCAGAACACCCACAAGATGGCGGAAGCGAATAAGGCATTCGCGCATTACCGTTGGTAAGACACAAATAAGAGTCGGACTCTAACCCGGATTATGCCATCGTGGCGGTAATCCGGGTTTAGTTTATTAGAACTTAGCGCCTGCGGCGCAAAGTTCTAAAGTGTTAAGTGCCTAAAGTGCGCTAAAGTGCCTAAAGTTAAAAGATTCGCCTCGCCAGCGGCGTGTAATATCAAATTGTTAGATTTCTATATAGTTATTGCCCAAAATCTATTTGGTAAAAAAATATAAAATGCCGGGTGAAAGCCGGTAACTTTAGGCACTTCAAACTTTAGGCACTTTAGGCACTCCCTCATGCACGACGTACCAATAAACAAGGTCAGAAACATCGGGATCATGGCCCATATTGATGCCGGCAAGACCACCACCACCGAACAGATACTCTTCCACTCGGGGAGAGTATATCGAATCGGGCAGGTGGATGACGGTACAGCCAGCATGGACTGGATGGACCAGGAGCAGGAGCGGGGGATCACGATCTGTTCAGCGGCTACCTTCTGCTCATGGCGGAAACATCGGATCACCATAATAGATACCCCGGGTCATGTTGACTTTACCGCGGAAGTCGAGCGCTGTCTCCGGGTCCTGGATGGGGCGGTGGCTATCTTCTGCGCGGTGGGCGGAGTTGAGCCGCAGTCCGAGACTGTCTGGCATCAGGCTGACCGTTATGAGATACCCCGCCTCGCTTTTGTCAATAAGATGGATCGCTCCGGCGCCGATTATTTTGCCGTGGTCGAGGCCATGAAAGATAAACTGGGAGCGAAGGCAGTTCCGATCCAGCTTCCCTGGGGGTGTGAAGATACCTTCAAGGGAATCATCGACCTGATCAGAAATCAGGCGGTATTTTTTAATCATGAGAAAGATGATGAGGTGGTAGAGAGGATGGAAATCCCCGATGAACTTCGGGATCAAGCCGAGGAGTACCGCTGCATCCTTCTGGAATCCCTGGCGGAACTGGACGATGATTTTCTTAATGATTATCTGGAAGGTAAGGAGATCAGGGCTGACAGGATAAAGAAATTGTTGAGAAGATATGTTCTCTCCGGAGATATCGTGCCCGTCCTCTGCGGGGCGACACTCAGGAATATCGGAGCCCAGACACTTCTGGACGCGATTGTTGATTACCTTCCTTCACCGGTGGATGTGCCGGCGGTCCGGGTACTGGACCGGGATGGGAATGAGGAGATCCGTCCTCCGAATGAGAAAGAGAAATTAACCGGTCTGGTATTCAAAATCGTGAATGATGATTATTGCGGGAAGCTTGTCTATGTCAGGATATACTCCGGGAAGATGAAGAAGGGGCAGAAGATATTAAATGCTTCCAATCGGCGCAAGGAACGGATCAGCCGGATTCTGGAGATGCATGCCAATCGGCGGGAAGAACGGGAGGATCTCGGTCCGGGAGATATTGCCGCTCTGGTCGGTCTGGATCAGGTTGGCACCGGTGATACGATCTGTGAGATAGGGCACCCGGTTTTCCTCGAAGGGATGAGGTTTGCCGAACCGGTAATCTCAATGGCGGTAGAGCCCAGAACTCCGGCCCAGTCGGATAAGATGATGGATGTTCTGGATAAGCTCTCCCGGGAAGATCCGACCTTCAAGCTCCACAAGGATGAGGAGACCGGGCAGACAATCATCTCCGGGATGGGAGAGCTGCATCTCCAGGTTATGGTTGAACGGGCGCTCAGGGAGTCGGAGGTCCGGCTGAGGGTGGGTGAGCCGAGCGTAGCTTATCGGGAGACAATTGAAGAACGAAAGAGCGGTGAGTATAAGTTTATTCGCCAGAGTGGCGGCAAGGGGCAGTATGGTCATGTGATTGTAGATGTGGAGCCCGCTGCCCGAGGATTTGGATTTGAGGTGAAGGCGGCGGTGAAGAAGACGGATATCCCGGCGGAATTTATTCCCTCGGTTATTGAAGGAATCGAAGATGCCGCCCGGACCGGTTATGTCGCCGGGTATCCGATGACCGATATGGTGGTTACTATAACCGGAGGCAGCTTTGATGATGCTGACTCGACGGAGATAGCGTTTAAAGCTGCCGCGTCGATGGCCTTTAAGGACGCGGTCAGAAGAGCCGGCCCGATATTGCTGGAGCCGATCATGAATCTTCAGGTTATTACTCCCCCGGAATATATCGGGGCGATTATCGCGGATTCCGGATCGCGCCGCGGAAAGATATGTGAGACGATAAAAAATCCAAACCGGGTTGTCATCCGGAGCCTGGTCCCGCTGGCCGAGTTATTCGGTTACGCGACTGTACTCCGATCCCTTACTCAGGGTAGGGCCAGCTATACTATGGAGCCGGCGTTCTTTGATGTTAAACAATAATTTATTTATTTTTTAATTGCCATGGTGCCAAGGTTTTGATAGTGTGCCTAGCTTTATTGATGTTGGGAACTAGTATATTAAAACTGAATCGCGACAGCTTGTGATTCAGCTTATAATCGGCGCCCAGGCGGCGCTTATTTTATTGTTCGGAAGTAGCGGTCAGCTGTATTAATTTAAATACGGTTGCGGCTTATTCTCTTTGAACTTAAACAAGAGTAGTGATCCTCGGCCAACCCGGATTAAGATTCGGGGCGGAGACGAGGGTAGAGAAAAGGTATTAACGTGCAAGGACAGAAGATCAGAATAAAATTACGGGGTTATGATTATCGTCTCCTTGATCAGTCCACCAATGAGATTGTAGAGACATCTCGGCGGACCGGAGCGAAAGTTGTAGGGCCTATTCCCCTGCCTACCCGGGTGGAGCGATTCACTGTTTTGCGCTCGCCCCATGTCAACAAGAAATCACGGGAACAATTCGAGATGCGGACCCACAAGCGTCTGCTGGATATAGTTGATCCCACCGCCAAGACGGTAGATGAGTTGAAGAAACTTGAACTGCCGGCCGGAGTGGAAATAAATATAGTAATCTGAGGACCAGGAAGATGGCAGGATTATTAGGAAGAAAGCTGGGTATGACACAGGTCTTCAGCCCGGACGGAAATGTAGTGCCGGTAACGGTCATTGAGGCCGGTCCTTGTGTGGTTCTCGAAGTTCTCACCGAGAAGAGCGCGCTGAAGATCGGGTTCGGAGATATCAAAGAGAACCGGGTGAGAAAACCTCAGCAGGGTTACTTCAAGAAGATTGAACTCTCTCCCCGGCGATATATTCGTGATCTCAAGTTTGAAGATCTCTCCGACTATCAGCCCGGCTCCGAGATCAAGGCGGATCTATTTCAACCCGGCGATTATGTGGATGTAACCGGAACGTCGAAAGGAAGGGGATTTGCCGGGATGATTAAACGCTGGGGGGCAAAGAGTTTTCCGTCCAGCCACGGACATCCCATGCAGCGGCAGGCCGGATCGCAGGGCTGTTCGGCAACCCCGGCCCGGGTCTTCCGGGGCAAGAAGCTACCCGGGAGATATGGCGGGGCAAAGAAGACAGTTCAGAATCTGGAAGTAGTTCAGGTCCGCCCGGACGAGAATCTGATCATGCTGAGAGGTGCCGTGCCGGGATCCCGGTCGGGACTGTTGCTGATACGCAAAGCGCTAAAGAAGAAACGGAAATGACATCGATAGAAATTATAAATAAAACCGGTGAGCGGATTGAGGAGATCGAGATCCCCGATAATCTGCTTGAGGTCGCGGGGAGTACCAGTGTTATCCAGGATGTCGTCAGACTGCACGATGCCCGGATGCGCAGGGGGACCGCTTCATCCCGGAATCGTTCTGAGGTTGCCTCATCCGGTCGGAAGCCCTGGAGGCAGAAAGGGACCGGTAGGGCCCGGGCCGGTAATCGCTCCAGTCCGATCTGGCGGGGGGGAGGAGTTATCTTTGGTCCCAAACCGCGTACCTTCGAGATATCTGTTCCGAAGAAAGTTAAACGCAAGGCCCTGAGGTCTATTCTCTCTATCCGCTTTCAGAAGGAGCGGGTTCTGGTTATTGATGAATTGAAGATGGAGAAGCCGTCCACCAAAGAACTATCCGGGATCCTTAGCGCCATTAGAGCCGGGAAGAGTGTTCTCATCATCACGGCCGAGCGGGATAAAAATATTGCTCTCTCAGTCCGGAATATCCCTAAGGTGACAACGACGGGGATTCGCGGTTTGAATACCTACCTTGTGGCCAGTCATTCAAGATTGGTCATCACAAAGGAAGCTTTGCCGCATCTGCAGACCTGGATGGAGAAGATATCATGAGGGATAGCGAAGCCCGGCAGCTGATTACAAGTCCCGTGATAACAGAGAAGGGGACTATTCTTCAGGAGGCGAACAATCAGTATCTTTTCCGGGTGGATATCCGGGCCAATAAGATTCAGATCGCCGCGGCGATAGCCCAGATCTTTAAAGTAGAAGTAACCGGGGTGCGGACCTTAACGGTGCATGGCAAGATGAGGAGAATCGGTCGGACCCAGGGACGGAGACCAAGCTGGAAGAAGGCGATCGTGACCTTGAAAGATGGAGACACCATCGACTTAACTTAAAGCCTGCGGCTTTAAGTTAGTTCTGAATTACATTCGTAACGTCATAACAGGAATCATAATAATAAGGTTTATCGAGATTTAAAAAGAATCTAATTTAGTTTTTAGGTGTTGCTTCAATGAAAGCATGCTGATTGTAATTCAAAACTAAATTAGGGAACGAAGTGAGCTAATTTATGCCGGTAAAGCACTACAGACCATATACACCCAGCCGTCGGTTCATGACGGTCCTGGATTTTTCGGAGATTACGAAGAAGAAGCCGGAGAAATCTCTGCTCCGCCCGCTTAAGAAGACGGCCGGTAGAAATAATCAGGGGCGGGTCACATCCCGTCGCCGGGGCGGCGGCCATAAGCGTCAGTATCGGGTAGTTGATTTCAAACGGGATAAATTGAATATTCCGGCCCGGGTCGCCGCGATTGAGTATGATCCGAACCGGACGGCCAATATAGCGCTCCTCTTCTATGTCGATGGAGAGAAACGATATATTATCGCCCCAGCCGGATTAAAAGTCGACGATATGCTGATGTCGGGCCCGGAGGCGCCGATCAGGGTAGGTAACCGGCTCCCGCTGGATAATATTCCGCTGGGTAGTTCAGTCTATAATATTGAATTACGCCCTGGCCGGGGTGGGGCGCTTGTCAGAAGTGCCGGTACTACCGCCCGGTTCATGTCAAAAGAGGGGAAGTATGGACATATCCGGCTCCCTTCCGGAGAAGTGAGACGGGTTCTTCTGATCTGCTCCGCTTCGATCGGTCAGGTAGGCAATTCCGAGCAGAATTCGATCACCGACGGTAAAGCGGGGAGAAGCGCCTGGCGGGGGCGTCGACCGAAAGTGCGCGGTGTCGCGATGAATCCGGTGGATCATCCGATGGGCGGCGGTGAAGGAAAGAGTGCCGGTGGACGGCATCCGGTATCCCCCTGGGGCAAACTGGCCAAGGGCGGGAATACCCGGAGCAAGAAAAAATCTCGCAAACATATCGTAAAATCACGGAAATAGGGCAGAAGACAGAAGGCGGAAGACAGATGTCGGATACCACGGCCTCTGTCATCCGTCCTCTGTCATCCGTCTAATGAGAAAATAATCATGGCAAGATCACTGAAAAAAGGTCCGTATGTAGAGCCGAGCTTACTTCGCAAAATTAATAAATGTAAGGCCAGCGGTACTCAGGTTATTAAAACCTGGTCCCGCCGCTCGATTATTATGCCGGAGTTTATCGGGCTTACATTCGCGGTTCATAACGGGAAGCGGTTTTTACCGGTCTATGTAACCGAAAATATGGTTGGTCATAAGCTGGGAGAGTTCTCCCCAACCAGGACATTCAGGAAACACTCCGGCATTAAAGCCCGGGCTACTGTTCAGAAGAAGTAAAGGTGAGAGATGGAAGCGCGAGCAATAGTAAAATATCTTAAAATTTCGCCGTATAAAGTACGGCCGGTTATCAACCAGGTCCGGGGACTTCCGGTGGATCTCGCGCTCGGGCGCCTGGCTGCCACCCCCCGGAAAGCGGCGAGATTTATAGAGAAGTTAATCAATTCGGCGGTCGCCAATCTAAAAGGGAAGGGCAAGGTCACCGGGAAGTTAATTTATATAAAGACAATTCACGCCGATGAAGGTCCGCTCTCGCCGCCCTTCAAGTATCGTCCCCGGGCCCGCGGCATGGCGAACCGGATCAGGAATCGGACCAGCCATATCACGGTGATTGTGGCCGAGGCGGAAGCAGATAAATCGGGGGGCCAGGAGTCATCTCCGCGCGCCCGGAGTAAAAAGAAATCATAGGATGAGTTTATGGGACAGAAAGTAAATCCAATTTCGTTCAGAATAGGCTTCAATAAAGAATGGAGTTCGCAGTGGTACGCGAATAAGAAAGATTTTGGGGATCTACTCCTTGAGGACGATAAGCTCAGAAGGTATATCAAGAAAAAGTTCTACCATACCGGTATCTCCAAAATCATGATATTCCGGCGGACTCCGGAGAAGGTTCGGATTAAGATATTTACCGCCCGGCCGGGCCTGGTAGTAGGCCGCCGGGGCGCCGCGATCGACAGCCTTCGGGAAGAACTGAGGAAGCTGGTGAACCGGGAGGTAATCATTGATATCAGTGATATTAAGACTCCGGAGCTGAACGCCCAGCTGGTCGCCGAGAATGTAGCCAACCAGCTCTGTCGGAGGATATCGTTCCGTCGGGCGGTCAAACGGTCGATCGGGGATACGATGTCCCGCGGCGCCGGTGGAGTTAAGATCCAGGTTGCCGGCCGACTGGGAGGCAGAGAGATGTGCCGGACTGAGAGCTATAAGAAAGGAAAAATCCCGCTCCAGACTTTGCGGGCGGATATAGATTACGGATTTGCCGAAGCTTTTACCAGTTATGGTACGATCGGGGTCAAAACCTGGATATACCTGGGGGAGAAGTTATCGGTAAGAGAGGAGTTGAGCAATGGCTCAAATGCCAAAAAGAGTTAAGTACCGCAAATCGCAGCGCGGCAAGATTGCCCGTCATGCCACCCGCGGGACCACCCTGGAATTCGGAGAGTATGGTCTGCAATCGTTGGGTGGTGGATGGATGACCGCTAATCAGATCGAGGCGGTCCGGGTCGCTGTAACCAGACATATTAAGAGAAAGGGGAAGATCTGGATCAGAGTCTTCCCGCATAAACCGGTCTCCAAGAAGCCCGCGGAGACCAGGATGGGAAAGGGTAAAGGCGCGCCTGAGTTCTGGGTAGCGGTGGTTAAGCCGGGACAGATCCTCTATGAGATGGAAGGTGTCCCCGAATCCCTGGCCCGGGAGGCAATGAGACTGGGGGCGTTCAAGCTGCCGTTCCCCTGTCGTTTTGTTTCCCGAGGGCATTGAAAGTGAGGCGGGAATGAAAGCAAGCCAATTAAGAGAGATGACAATTGAGGAACTGGAGCGGAAGCTCCAGGAGTTACGGGAAGAGCATTTTAAGCTTCGTTTCCAGGCAGGTTCATCAGAGACTGAAAAGCCGCATCTCTTTGGTGAAGTACGGCGGGATATTGCCCGGGTGCTTACTATTATCAGAGAAAAGAAAGCAAAATCCTCTTCGGAAAAATAAAGCCAATTAAAACCACGAAGGACACGAAGATCACGAAGATTCTTTGAAAAATGAGCTAAATCTTAATTTTTTCTCAACTACTCTTCGTGTACTTCGTGACCTTCGTGGTGAATTACTTCGTTGATCTAGGAGAAATTTTCAAAATATATTTTATAATAAGGTCGAGATACTGAGGGATAGTAAAACAGGACTGTGAATATGAATAATGAGAAGCAGGAACGAGGAAGTCGGAAGCTCCGGCGGGGAAAGGTTACCAGTGATCGGATGGAGAAGTCTATTGTGGTCGAGGTAATCAGGAAATACCGGCACCCGCTATATAAGAAAGTGGTTAAGAAGAATACTTCTTACCACGCCCACGATGAAAATAATCAAGCCCACACCGGCGATCTCGTTGAGATTATGGAGACCCGCCCGATCAGCAAGACCAAACGCTGGCGGTTAGTTAAAGTCATCAGAGCCGCGGGGTAGAGAGTAAATTGATTGGTAGTAGTTTCATCAGCATTACTACGAAAATAATTGTAGTCGTTTTTCAGAACTAAATTAGAGAACGAAGTGAGCTAATTTATGATACAGATGCAGACAATGTTAAAAGTGGCGGATAATACCGGAGCCCGGAGGGCCTGCTGCATCAAGGTTGTTGAAGCCGGTGGCAAGAGAATCGCTGAGATCGGTGATATTGTCGTGGTCTCGATCAAGGAGTCCATTCCGACCGCCTCGGTTAAGAAAGGTGAGGTGGTACGGGCGGTGGTTGTTCGGACCAAAAATGATATCAAACGAGCCGATGGATCTGTTCTCCGGTTCAGCGAGAATGCTATAGTGATTATTGATCAACAGCTGAACCCCCAGGGGACCAGAATCTTCGGTCCGGTGGCACGGGAACTCCGAGAGAAGCAGTTTTTGAAGATTGTATCTCTTGCTCCGGAGGTTTTATAGAGATGAGAGCACGAATTAAAAAAGGTGATGTTGTAATTGTGGTTGCCGGGAAAGAGCGGTTCTCCGGGAAGACCGGGAAGGTACTCTATGTCAATAAAAAAGCCGGAACCGTGATTGTTCAGGGGCTTAATTATGTCAAGAAGCATACCAAGCCATCACAGCAGAATCAGAAAGGCGGCATCGTTGAGAAAGAGTCACCGATCGCGATATCCAATGTGATGCCGTACTGTCCGGTATCAAAAAAGGGTACCAGAATTGGAATTAAAACCTTGAAGGATGGCAGCAAAATGCGTTATTCAAAGCGATCCGGAGAGGTATTGGATAAATAGCTATGGAAGTTGCTCGACTGCGAAAAATGTATACGGAAGAAATTGTTCCGAAGATGATGGAGAAATTCGGATTAAAGAATATTCTTCGTGTTCCCCGACTGGAGAAGATTGTCGTCAACATGGGGATCGGAGTGGGGATCTCGGATAACAAAGCCATCCAGGTGGCGGCGGAAGAACTGGCCATAATTACCGGGCAGCGTCCGGTTATTACCAAGGCCGGAAAGAGTATAGCCGCGTTTAAGCTGCGAGAAGGAATGTCGGTGGGGTGTCGGGTAACCTTGAGGGGGAAGATGATGTATGAGTTTATTGATCGGATGATCAATATCGCCCTCCCCCGAATAAAGGACTTTCGTGGTCTTTCACCGGATTCTTTTGATAAGCACGGCAATTATAGTTTTGGGTTAGATGAGCAGATTGTATTTCCGGAAGTGGATGTTGATAAATCGTACCGGACCCAGGGGATGGATATCACCCTGGTAACTTCTAACCGGAATGTTGAGGAAGCTAAAGAGTTGCTCAAGCTGTTTGGAATGCCTTTCAAGCGCGAGGAGGAAGAGAGTAAGTAATGGCGAAGAAAGCCCTAATCGAAAAGAGTAAGCGGGAGCCGAAGTTCAAGGTTCGCGGCTATTTCCGTTGTCAGAGGTGTGGCCGCCCCCGAGGATACTATCGTAAGTTCAAGATATGCCGGATCTGTTTTCGGCAGCTTGCCAGTCAAGGCAAGATCCCCGGAGTGACCAAGGCAAGCTGGTAAAGGAGAGTTGTTCGTATGACTATGACCGATCCAATCGCGGATCTTTTGACCAGGATCCGCAATGCAAATACCAGAGGTCTGGGAACGGTTGATATTCCGGCTTCCGGATTGAAGAAAGAAATTGTCCGTATCCTTCGTGATGAGAAGTTCATCAAGAACTATGAAGTCATTGAGGATGGTCTGCAGGGGATAATTCGGGTATATCTCCGGTATGGACCCGCCAAGTTGCGGGTAATCAGAAATCTGAAAAGGATCAGTACCCCCGGCCGCCGGGTTTATGTCGGAAAAGATGAGATACCTCATCCTCGAGGTGGACTTGGGATCGCGATTATCTCCACCTCCAATGGAGTTCTTACTGATAGGCAGGCATCCAAGGCTAAGGTTGGGGGAGAGGTGGTCTGCTACGCATGGTAATCTTATTTTTCCTGCGGAAAAATAAGATGTTTGCAAGCATTGACCAACAGGATAGGAATATTTTTAAGCCCCAACGGGGCGACAGTCAATAGCAAAGGGTGTAAGCCCTGGTTCAAAAAATAAAATAATGTCAAGAATAGGAAAAACACCCGTTGATGTGCCGTCCGGGGTTAAAGTGGAGATCTCGGGAAATGACATCTCCGTCTCCGGATCTCTGGGCGAACTCTCACTTACTCTCCCGGATCTTCTCAGCGTGGAATTGGAAGGGAATCAGGTTCGCGTGAACCGGTCGGCGGAGACGAAGAAGGCTAAGTCTCTCCACGGTCTTTTCGCCCGCCTGATCAATAATATGGTGATCGGGGTCAGCAAAGGGTTTGAGAAGAGACTTGAGGTGATCGGGGTTGGTTATCGGGTAGAGATGGATGGCTCGATACTGGTCCTCCAGCTTGGTTTTTCTCATCCGGTACGATATGAGCCGATGGAGGGGATAACCATCTCTCTGGAGGGGAGGAATCTGATCATAATAAATGGCTGTGATCGGCAGAAGGTCGGAGAGACAGCCGCTCAGATCAGAAGATTCCGGCCACCGGAGCCGTACAAGGGCAAGGGCATAAAATATCAGGGTGAATTTATCAAAAGAAAAGTCGGGAAAGCAATAGGTTAAGATGAAAGTAGTAAATAAAAAAAGGTTGGCCAGAAAAAAGCGAGCTCTGCGTATCAGGAAGAAACTCCGGGGAACCGCGGACCGGCCCCGGTTAAGTGTCTACCGCAGCCTTCGAAATATATCCGTTCAGTTCATCGATGATGAAGAAGGTCGTACGCTAGGCGCCGTCTCTACTCTTTCACCGGCATTTAAGGAAAAATATTCCAATGGCGGAGGAACGGTTGAGGCTGCCGGGATCCTGGGAGAATTGGCGGGCACGATGGCGGCTGAGCTGAAGATCACGAAAGTTAATTTCGATCGGGGTGGATACCGGTTTCATGGCCGGATCAAATCTCTGGCTGAAGGGTGCAGGAAAGCGGGTTTAATCTTTTAAATCGTATCAGGTGATAAAAATGGTGGCTGCTCATAGCAAAGATAAGAAGTCAAGTTTCAAAAAGAAGAAGCGTCGGGAGAATGAACTGGAAGAGATAGTAGTGGATATTCGCCGATGCTCCAAGGTTGTCAAGGGTGGTCGGCGGTTCAGCTTCAGCGCTGTAGTTGTAGTGGGTGACCGGGCCGGTCATGTCGGGCTTGGACTGGGAAAGGCTAATGAAGTGGCCGATGCTATTGTCAAGGGAACCGATATCGCGCACAGGAATGTCATTAAAGTTCCTATGAAGGGAAGTACTATCTCTCATCGGGTAATTGGACGATTTGGCGGAGCTCGACTGATGTTGAAACCGGCTTCCCCCGGTAAAGGGATCGTCGCCGGCGGCGGCGCCCGGGCACTCCTGGAATTATCGGGAATTAAAGATGTCTATGCCAAGGCCCTGGGGTCCCGAAATTCGTTTAATCTGATTAAGGCGGGGCTGGAAGGTCTGAACCGGATTCGGGAAGAAGAAGAAGCATCAAGATTAAGAAGAGGTAGATAGATGGAGCTGCATCAATTACAGATAATTCCCGGTACGCGGAAGACCAGAAAGCGCCGCGGCCGCGGGCAGGGTTCGGGACTCGGCAAGACATCCGGGCGTGGTCAGAAGGGACAGAAGTCACGTTCCGGATATCGGTCAAAACCCGGTTTCGAAGGCGGCCAGATGCCGCTCAAACGGCGCCTTCCTAAGTTCGGGTTCACCCCACCCAACCCCCTGAATTTTACTATAGTTAATATTGAGGAACTGGAAGTCTTTCCGGAAGGGACGGAGATAACCCCCGAACTTCTCAGGGAGCGCCGGATTATCCGAACCCTGAAGCTTGGAGTAAAGATTCTCGGAAGAGGCACGATGGACAAGAAACTCTCCGTACAGGCTCACCGCTTCAGTAAATCCGCCCGCGCCGCGATCGAGGCCGCCGGTGGGTCCTGCCGGGAGATAAAATAGATTTCCGGAAGTAGTTAGCTTGACCTTACTCTAGAATCAATTTTGAAAATCTTACTTGAAACAACGAAGTGATTTACCACGAAGGTCACGAAGTACACGAAGAATAGTTGAGAAAAAACAAGATTCAGCTGTTTTTTTTTAATCCTTCGTGAACTTCGTGTCCTTCGTGGTTTAAATAGATAATATAATAATGCTCACCACAATTACCAATATATTTAAGATCCCCGAGCTCCGCAAAAGGATCTTTTTTACGCTCGGGCTGTTGGTTGTCTATCGAATCGGGTGTTATATCCCTACTCCCGGGATAAATTCCCAGGCGCTCAGTGATATTTTCGCCCAGCTGACCAAAGCCCGGGGCGGTACCATCTTTGGTCTGATGGATATCTTCTCCGGCGGGGCGATCTCCAAGTGTACTATCTTCGCTCTGGGTATTATGCCCTATATCAGCGCCTCGATTATCATGCAGCTCTTAACCGCGGTTATCCCTCACCTGGAGAAGCTCTCCAAGGAAGGGGATGTCGGACGGAAGAAGATCAATCAGTATACCCGATACGCGACGGTTGTTCTCTCGGTCTTCCAGGGATATATGATCGCGGTAGGACTGCAGAACCCTTCTTCCATATTCGGCTCCGTCGCCGCCAATGTCCAGATTGCCCCCGAGGGTCTGGGATTCCGGTTGCTGGCAATGCTTACCCTGACATCAGGAACTATCTTTATTATGTGGCTGGGTGAGCAGATTACCGAACGGGGGATCGGGAACGGGATATCGCTTATCATTACCACCAGTATTATCTCCCGGGCGCCTACAGCTGTAATTGACGCCTGGAATGTCTTCTCTCCGCTCAATCCGGAGAAGGCGACTCAGCCGCTGGGGTTATTGATTGTGATGTTGATCCTATTTATCGGTGTGGTGGCCGCGGTGATCATGGTTACCCAGGGGCAGAGGCAGATACCGGTACAGTACGCGAAGCGGATTGTGGGCCGGAAAGTTTACGGGGGGCAGCGGACATATATCCCTCTCAAGGTGAACCAGGCCGGGGTTATCCCGATCATCTTCGCCTCCGCGCTTCTGATGTTCCCGGCGACTCTGGGCAGTTTTGTCCCCTCACTACGATTTCTCAGCGATTATCTCGCGCCCGGCGCGCCCCTATATACCTTGCTATATATTCTATTTATTGTATTCTTCTGTTACTTTTATACCGCTATTACTTTTAATCCGGTTGATGTGGCCGATAATATGAGAAAGTATGGGGGCTTTATCCCGGGGATACGGCCCGGCAAGAATACAGCGGATTATCTTGACCGGGTAATGACCCGGGTAACGATCTCGGGAGCGATCTTTCTCGCGGCTATCGCTATCCTGCCCAGTCTGATCAGTGGACAGGCACGGTTGAGTTTTACCATCACCCAGTTTTTCGGAGGCACCAGTCTCCTGATCCTGGTCGGTGTTATGCTGGATACCATGCGACAGGTTGAATCGCATCTCTTGATGCGCCACTATGACGGCTTTATGAAGAAGGGTAAGATGAGAGGGAGATTCTAATTATGAAGATTGTTTTTTTAGGACCACCGGGAGCTGGCAAGGGAACTCAGGCGGTTGATCTTGCCCTTGAATTCGGTATCGCCCATATCTCAACCGGAGATATGCTCCGGGCAGAGATAAAGGCCGGGACCGAACTGGGAAAATTGGCCCAGAGTTATATCGATGCTGGAAATCTGGTCCCGGATGAGGTAGCAGTTGATATTATCCGCCATCGTTTGAAGAAGGATGACGCGAAAAATGGATATATTCTGGATGGCTTTCCCCGCACAGTCCCCCAGGCTGAAATGCTGGAGGAGATGCTGAAAGATATGGGCACTGCTCTTGATCGGGCGATCTATCTGGAAGCTTCGGAGGAAGTGATTATTGAAAGATTGAGCGGCCGCCGGATCTGCCGGGAGTGTGGAAAGATCTATCACACCACAAACATGCCTTCACGGTCCCCCGGGATCTGTGATCTCTGCGGGGGAGAGACCTATCAGCGTCCCGACGATCAGCCGGACGCGATCCGTCAGCGTCTCCAGGTCTATCAGGAGAAGACCGCGGACCTTATTCAGTGGTATGCCGATAGGGATCTGTTGACCACTGTCGCGGCTGATATAGCCCGGGAAGATACATATAAGGAACTGAGTGAGCTCTTTGAGCAGCTAAAGTAATAACTAATGCCAAAAGATGAACCAATAAAACTGGAAGGGGAAGTAAAAGAACTTCTCCCCAATACCATGTTCCGGGTGATGATAGGAGAAGGACATATAATTCTGGCCCATATCTCCGGCCGGATGCGTCTCCATTTTATCAAGCTTCTGCCGGGAGACAAGGTGCTGCTGGAGATGTCACCCTACGACCTGACCAAAGGCCGAATCATCCGCCGTTTATAATTTTGCTTGCCGCATATAAAATAGGAGTACTTACGTAAAAAAGATGGTATCAACAAAAGTATGTGGCCGTATCTTGTATATACAAAGTCACCAGCACTGTTGAACCGTGGTACAAAACTATTTTTTTACGAAGTAAAAAAATATTATGAAAGTAAAAGCATCGGTAAAAAGGCTCTGTGAGCGATGCAAAATCGTTAAACGCAAGGGTGTGGTACGGGTAATATGTACTAACCCTCGCCATAAACAGAAGCAGGGATAAAGGAGAGAAGCAATGCCCAGAATTGTCGGGGTAGATATCCCGAAACAAAAAACGGTTGAGATCGCGCTTACCTCAATATTTGGTATTGGCCGCAAGGTGGCCCGTGATATCTCTGAGAAGGCCGGTATTAAATCATCTATTCGTGCCAAAGATCTGACTGAAGATGAGGTTGCTAAAATTACCACTGTGATCCAGAAGGATTATATGGTGGAAGGAGATCTACGGCGGGACCGCACTCAGAACATCAAGCGC
This sequence comes from uncultured bacterium, assembly GCA_937885075.1. Classification (GTDB taxonomy): domain Bacteria; phylum Auribacterota; class Erginobacteria; order Erginobacterales; family Erginobacteraceae; genus CAKZYZ01. The sequence continues at coordinate 23,476 of CAKZYZ010000158.1, forward strand.
TTGATGAATATTGGGTGTTACCGGGGACTCCGTCATCGACGGGGTCTGCCTGTTCGAGGCCAGCGAACCCACACCAATGCCCGAACCAGGAAAGGTCCGGGACAGTCAGTTGGCTCGAAAAGGAAAAAGAAAGGTCCTCGTTAACTGTTTCGGAGTTTTCCCGATATCTATCGGGATCCCGGTTTGTTAAATAGAAAGTATCGGGATAATAAATCTGCCACAAAGGCACAAAGACACTAAGAAATAATCAGGAAACAAAGAAAATATAGTTAGTACATCTGCAAATATTTTCTTAGTGTCTTGGTGTCTTAGTGGCAAAAAGTTGCTGAGCTAAATCCTAAAGGATATTTATTAATGGCTAAAGTAAAGAAAAAGACAGGTAAGAAGAAAAAGATCAGCCGTTCCATAGTCGCGGGAGTGGCTCACATTCAGGCCACATTTAATAATACGATTGTTACTATCACCGAACCTAATGGTGAGGTTATTACCTGGTCCAGCGGCGGTAGAGTTGGATTCAAGGGGTCGAGGAAGAGCACTTCCTTTGCCGCCCAGATAGTGGCGAAGCAAGCGGGGAGCGAAGCTAAGAATATGGGCCTGCAGCGGATCGAGGTATGGATCAATGGTCCGGGCGCGGGAAGAGATTCCGCGGTCCGCGCGCTTCAGGGGCTCGGTTTGAAGATAACCGCGATCCGGGATGTAACCCCGGTGCCCCATAATGGCTGCCGCCCGCCCAAAAGAAGAAGAGTGTAGTCAAATAGGTTACTGTCACATATTTTACGGGAAGTTTAACGATCTTTAACGTTTTTTATCTTCAACGTTTTTATTTTTAACGATAGCGCCGAAGGCGCTATATTCTCAGGAGTTATCATGGGAAGGTATATTGGTCCAGTATGTAGATTGTGTCGCCGGGAAAAGACGAAGCTTTTTCTCAAGGGCGCTAAATGTATGATGAGTAAGTGCCCGGTAGAGAAGGGAAGAAAGGTTCCGGGAGCACAGGGGATGCGGCGAAGAAAGACTACCGAATACGGTATGCAGCTGCGTGAGAAGCAGAAGCTGAGAAGAAGTTTCGGCATCGGTGAGAAAGAATTTAGAAATTACTTTGAGAAAGCCGCCCACCAGAAAGGCCGGGCCGGTGAGAATTTGATCCGGTTCCTGGAGACCCGTCTGGATAATGTGGTCTATCGCCTCGGTTTTGTGACATCACCCCGTACGGCCCGCCAGTTTGTCCGTCATGGACATATTCAGGTCAATGGGAGAAGAGTTAATTTTCCCGGCTGCCGGGTAAAGGTGGGTGATATCGTTGAGGTCAGGGAGAAAGGCACCAGCCGTCAACGGGCGGCGGAGTCGCTTGAAGCTACTCATGCTCAGATAGTACCGGAATGGCTGCATCTGGATAAGAATCGGTTCCGGGGTGAGGTGCTGCGGTTCCCCATGATTAATGATGGCAGGGTACCGGTCGATATATCTCTGGTAGTAGGGCTTTACACTAAGTAATCTCTTCCCGCTGCTTGTGACCTGTGCTGATTTGTAATGTTTGAGGAGGAAAAATATGTCTATTATAATGGGGAAGTTTGAGCTTCCCAGAATATTACTGGAAGAAGAAGATACCGTTACTGATACATATACCCGATTTACGGCGGAGCCGTTCGAGCGGGGTTATGGTTTTACTCTGGGCAATGCCCTGAGACGGACACTCCTCTCTTCTCTTGACGGCGCGGCGATTACCGATGTCAAGATTGAAGGAGCGCTTCATGAGTTTACTACTCTGGACGGCGTCTATGAGGATGTGACCGAGATAATCCTTAATCTGAAGCGGGTTGTTTTGAAGATGGATGGCAGAGAACCGCGTAAGATCAGGCTCTCGGTAGTTGGCGAGAAAGAGGTTACTGCCGGTGATATTGATACCGGCGGGACGGTGGAGATTGTGAATCCCGACCATCTGATTGCCCGTCTGGGCAAGGGCGCTACTCTCAATATGGAGATGAGTGTGGGAATAGGTCGGGGGTATCGTCCGGCGGAGCTGAATAAGGAAGCGGAAGAGTCGATCGGAGTAATCGCTATTGATTCGATTTTCAGTCCGGTCCGGAAGGTAAAGTATTCTGTTGAGGATACCCGGGTGGGTCAGAGAACTGATTTTAATCGTCTCATCCTTGATATCTGGACCGATGGCCGTATTGCTCCCCGGGAAGCATTGATCCAGGCGGCCGCGGTTCTCAAGAAGCATCTTGATCTCTTCACCGACCAGGGACTATATACGGTTGAGTTTGAAGAAGAGGTTGAGACCGAGGATAAGGAAGATAAGGTTCAGAAGCTGCTGAATATGCCGATCAATGAGATCGAACTTTCGGTCCGATCGCATAACTGTATCCAATCCGCCAACATTGAGACAATTGGAGATCTCGCCCGTCTTTCGGAGACGGAGATGCTGAAATATCGTAATTTCGGCAAGAAATCTCTGGACGAGATAAAGGGTATTCTGACCAGCCTGGGACTTAGTCTGGGGATGGATATTCCTGACGCGAATCCTCTGGACGCGATAACCCAGGCAAGTGAACCAACTACGGAGTAACGAATAGTGCGGCATAGAAAGAAGACAGTAAAATTAAATCGGACCTCATCTCATCGCAAGGCTCTCTTCGCGAATATGGTCTCCAGCTTGATCCGCGAGGAGGCGATTATCACGACGATTGCTAAAGCTCGCGCCGCCCAGCCTATCGCGGAAAAGATGGTGACACTGGCTAAACGCGATACTCTGGCAACCCGCCGGAGAGCAATCTCGATACTGCGTGATAAAGACGCGGTACATAAGCTTTTCGCGGAGATTGGTCCTCGATTCTCTGATAGGGCCGGCGGATATACCAGAATTCTGAAGCTGGCCCGCGGTCGGCGCGGTGATGGAGCGGAGATGGCCCGGTTGTCATTTCTTGATGAGGGAGAGAGTCTGTCATCCCCGGTCACCGAAAAGGCCGTTAAGGCTGAGACCCCCGATAAATCCAGCGAATGAGTCAGTCGGTTAACGATAGTCTGAGTGAAGACCGGAAGGTCCTTCTGGGAATGCTCCGGACTCTGCTCAGTGATCTGCAAAACATCCAGCAGTTAGGTGCCGGGTATTATGATTCCGTCTCATTCATTGACAGGTACAATAAGCTTCTGGAAGTTGCCCGGGATATCTTCCCCTCCTCCCGGCTGATGGAGACATTCTCTCCCATCGAATCCGTCCGGACAGTCGATCCCGTAGATAAGATGAAGATGACCCAGAAGGTGCTGATTGAAGGCGGCCAGCTGATCTCCCTGATCCGGTCCTCTCTTGACAGCAAGTCGGAAACAGGCATCGTCCCCGACTAACCCCGCCCACTCGCACGGCACCGTCCGACCAGTCTGACCTGTCCGACTTGTCCGACCTCCGCTCCACCCGAAATCGTCATTGCGAGGAGCAAAGCGACGAAGCAATCTCCTTTATCCTATTATTCTCACCTTGCTTCCAGGATTTATTACCGGTATGATAAAATCATGGAAAATAATCCAAATGCCCATATCGCTAAAAAATTCCCCTGGCTAACCGTACTCATTATCACCCTGGTCGGCATCGCGGTCTATCTCAGTTCCCTCTCCGGGGAATTTATCTGGGATGATATCCATTTTATCAGCGACAACACCTATCTTCGCAGCCCCTCATATCTCCCCCTGATTATGACCGGGGATGTAGCTGCCGGTTCGGGGGAGGTCTATAATTATTACCGCCCGCTGACCACGGTTACTTACTTATTTGATTTCTCGTTCTGGGGGTTAAATCCGGCCGGATATCATATCTCCGGGATTCTTCTCCATATCCTGGTTGCGCTGGCGGTATATTACCTGCTCCGGTTGCTCTTTAAAGATCCCCTGCTTGCCTTTATTGCCGCGTTACTCTATCTTGTCCATCCCATCCAGACCGAAACCGTAGCCTATATATCCGGCCGCCCGGATTCTCTGGCCGCGCTCTTTATGCTGGCCTGTTTCATCAGTTATCTGAAGCAGCAGGCCGCGGGAAGTATCCCGTTGATCTTTCTCTCCATCTCACTCTATCTTCTGGCCCTCCTATCCCGGGAGAACAGTGTTGTTCTCCCCGGACTCCTGCTTCTCTATCATATTTCTTTCAGGAAGAAGATCCGTCTCTCCGGCTTTCTTCCCCTGGTCATAATGGCCGGGGGATATATCATACTGAGGTCGGTTCTGCTGGATAAAGCTGTTATCCCCACCACACTGATCGAGCGGCTGCCGGGATTCTTTTTTGCTCTCACCGGCTATCTCCGGTTGATCATTCTCCCTGTGAACCTCCATCAGGAGTATGGTTATCTCCTCTTCCAGCCGGACAATCTTCTGGTGCTGGCCGGAATTTTGCTAGCGACTCTTATGGTTACTTTAGCGGTCCGGAGTTGGGTGAAAAAAAGAGGAGGTATTCTCTTCTTCTCCGTCTTCTGGTTCTTTATCTCCATCAGTCCCGTCTCGGGTATATACCCAATCAAAGCCTACATAGCGGAGCACTGGCTCTATCTTCCTTCGATCGGAATCTTTACGATTCTGGCTTCCGGTTATCTCTTCCTCCTCCGCCGTGGAAAATATCGGATCCCAATTATTGGACTGGGTATAGCGGGCATTCTATTTTATGGGATCCTGACCACGAAGCAGAATAGATACTTCCACGAACCGTTGACATTCTATGAGCGGACCCTTGCCTACACCCCCACCAGCGCCCGGATGCATAATAATCTTGGTAATATATATTTCACCCGGGGGCGGGAGGAAGACGCGATCAGGTCATACCGGGAGGCCATCGAACTGGAACCGGGCTATCCCAACCCGTATAACAACCTGGGGAATGTCTTTTATCGGTCCGGGGATTACGATAAGGCGGTTCCGCTCTTTATCCAGGCGATCAAGTTAAACCCGGGCTACGGCGCCGCCTACAACAATCTGGGGATCATCTACTGCCGCCGGGGGGATACGGAGGAAGGGATCAGACTCTTGAAGAGATCGGCCGCGCTCAACCCGAATGACGCGGATACTTTATATAATCTCGGCGTTATCTACGATATGATCGGCCGGCCGGCCGAGGCTGCCGCATCTTATCGGGCATCCCTCCGGTTGATGCCGGACGTTGCCCGGGTCCACTCCCGCCTCTCCCGGACTCTCCGGCAGCTCGGCCAGGATGGTCAGGCCGATTACCATCTTAAAAGAGCGAATGAACTTGGCCATCAATAAGCCTGTTCGCGCAAGTGCAGCCGCACCGTCCGACCAGTCTGACCAGTCTGACTTGTCCGACTGTCTTATTGCGAGGCCGAAGCCATGGACCCCAACGGGGTCTGACATCTTAGCCCAGGGTTCTACCCTGGGATAATACATCATCCCCCAAAAAACCCCGCACCCTGAAGGGGTGCAACATCTCAACCCCGGGTTTCACCCGGGGATGACACCCGCCCCGCCCAACCAACCATGGACCCCAACGGGGTCCCACATCTCAACCCCGGGTTCCACCCGGGGATTTTCTCCTGGGTTACATGTTGAACCCCTTTGGGGTTCTTTTCCCGGGATCCGCGACCGCGGCTACAGGGCTAACTCCAGGCGAATTACCCCTGTCACGTCCTGATTTAAAGTTGTCACTTTCTACTTGTTAAAATCTCTTCTTCCCCCAACCTCTCCCCCTTTTATGGCAGGACCATTACAGACAGTACTATTGCCCCCTACCTCACCCCCTTTTATGACAGGACCATTGCAGACATGACTATTAGCCTCGCCTCGGCCTTTATTTATTTTTGCTTTTTAATCGTCCTGTCTGCAATCGTCCTGTCTAAACTACTTGGAAGTTGGCAGTTGGAAGTTGGTCATTGGATGGTCCTCCTCCCCCCTCCTCCCTGCCTCATCTCCCCACCGGAATGTCGCCTGGCCCGCCAAAATACACCCGGGTAACCGATCTTACCGCCCATAATCCTGTGCTCTCACGGAAGATGGCGATATTCTCTCCGCCGTCACCGTTGTAAACCCCCGGGAGCGCTGCATCAGCCGCCCCCCCGAAATATACCCGGGTCACCCCCCTGATCGCCCAGAGGCCCGAAGCCGGGCGGAAGATCCCGATCTTTGAGGTCCCGTCGCCCCCGTAATCACCGTCCACCGGTCCGTCATCCGCCCCTCCGAAATAACTCCGGGTTAACCCTCTTACCGCCCATAATCCAGAGTTTCTCCTGAAGATAGCTATATCCGAAGTTCCATCCCCGTTAAAATCAGATGATACCGGGGAGTCGTTGCTTGAACCAAAGTAAACCCGGGTAACCCCTCTTACCGCCCAGAGCCCTGATCCCGGTCTGAATATGGCGATATCCGTTATTCCATCGCCGTTAAAATCATCCGGAACCGCTTGGTCAGCCGAGCTTCCGAAGTAGGCCCGGGTTATGCTTCTCACCGCCCATAAGCCGGAATCCGGACGGAAGATAGCGA
>CAKZYZ010000159.1 GCA_937885075.1 uncultured bacterium
CAGTGTCGTGTACACCAGCACGGCGTAGTGCACCAGGTTATACTCTTCGTCGGCTTATTTTGATACTTTATCTTTTTCTTTTTTTTTTTAATGATACGGCGACCACCGAGATCTACACTCTTTCCCTACACGACGCTCTTCCGATCTAAATAACGCAAGGCTTTAGCCCGTTCTCTCGTAGCGGCTGCCTTCAGGCTGCCACACGATGGCCCGGCCGGCGGCGTGGGCGCTACGAGTGCTGTGAAACGGGATTCACTGGAAACTTACCGACAAGGAGCTGAAAAAATGAAAGAGATGAAGAAATTAAGCGGAATTACCACCTTGATTACCGACGCGGATAATACGATCTATAACTGGGTTCAATATATAGTCCCCTGCCTGGAGGCGATGGTGGACTATCTCCAGCGCAAGACCGGATTTACCCCCGATCAGATCTCGGCATCATTCAAGAAGGTCTTTGAAAAATACCGGACCAATGAATATCCCTTTGTCCTTCAGGAGGCTGATATTTTTGAAGATCTCCGCGGAGATTTCGAACAATTCCAGAAAGAACTGGTCAACCCCACCCGGATAATCTTCAACCAGACCCGGCAGCGGACGCTCAAGCTCTACCCCGGGGTCGCCCGAACTCTCTGGACAGTAATAAACAGCGGAATCCGGGTCATCGTTCTCAGTGACGCGCCCTCTTTCTCCGCGGAACAGCGGTTGGAGCACCTTGGAGTATCCCCCTACATCTGGGCCCTCTACGCGCTTGAAAGCTATCCTCTGCCGGACGCCGCCAGATTGGACCAGTCCATCATCAATCGAATCAAGACCGGTTTCTATCGTTCCCGGATCGGGAAAGTTGTTCAGCTCCCGCTCATCTACGAAAAGCCGAATACCGAGGGGTTAAAACTCCTGCTGGAGGAAGAAGGAATAGCTCCGGATCAGGCTATTCTGGTAGGGGATAACTGCAAAAAAGATATCCGGATCGCCCAGGAACTGGGGATAGCCGATGTCTGGGCCCGCTACGGCACCAAGATCTCAGCCGAAGCCAGGGAGAAGCTGAGTTATTATTCCGCCGCCTCCATCCAGAAGAGGAATGTCTCCCAGGAAGGAGACACCGAATACCATCCGACCTACACCATCGACTACTTCGAAGAGATCCTCCCGCTGCTGGTTTGATTAAATTTCCAATTCCTCAACCTCATCCCCAATTAAGAGCGAATATCGAACCGCAGAATATCGAACTCCGAATATCGAAGTTCCCCCTACCTCAGCCCCTTTCCCTTCGACATTCGGAGTTCGATATTCGATATTCTGCGGTTCGCTTTTTAAACTTTTTCCTTTTCATTTTCCCTTTTCCGTCACCTTGCTACCGGGATATCCCCCCCGGAACCATAATAAACACGCGTTAAGCCCTTAATAGCCCATAGACCGGAGCCGGCTCGGAAGATCCCGATTCTATCCATCCCACTTCCATCGTAGTCAGCCGGAATCGGTACGTCGGAAGAAGATCCGAAATAAGCCCTGGTTACCCCCCGGATCGCCCAGAGACCGGAGTTTGAACGAAAGATCCCGGCCTCCCAAACTCTGTCTCTATCATAGTCCCCGGGAACTATCTCATCGCTCTGACCGCCAAAATAGAACCGGGTTATTCCCCGGACCGCCCAGAGGCCGGAACTATTCCGGAAGATGGCGATATCCTCCGTTCCATCTCCATCGTAGTAGCCCGGCG
>CAKZYZ010000160.1 GCA_937885075.1 uncultured bacterium
CGGGACAATAAATGAGATAATACTGGAGTACTGGAGTAATGGAGTGATGGGGGCGCCTTCCCAACACTCCAATACTCCAATATTCCAGAACAGTTGCCCGGAGCAAAGCGACGGGCTATGTTCTAAGAGGAATAAAATGGATGTAAGCACGGAAAAAAATTTACCGAAAGTGACGGTGATCACACCGATCTATAATAACGCCCGGATGATCGGTGAATGCCTGGACAGTCTCCTGCCCCAGGATTATCCTAATTACGAGGTGATCGTGGTCGATGACGGTTCCACCGACAATACCCGGGATGAGGTCCGTAAGTACCCGGTCAAGCTGATCAGCAATCCGCACCTCGGGATATCCGCCGCCCGCAACGCCGCGGTTAAGGTTGCCCAGGGAGAGATTATAATGACCATGGACTCGGATCTGAAAGTCCCCGGTGATCTGATCAGCCGGATGGTGGAACCTCTTCTGGCCGATGAGGAGCGGGGGGTGGTTATGTCATGGTGGGATATATCCAATCCGGATAACCTGGTGGCCGCTTTGATCTTCCGGGGGTATGAATACTATGTTCGCAACCTTTCCGAGCCAAATTTTTTCTGGGGGTACTGTTTCGCGATTAAGAAAAAGATCTTTGATGAGATCGGTTATTTCGATGAGACCCTCCCTCTGGTGGAGGATGTCGATTTTGCCTACCGGATGATTGCAGCCGGCTATACGGTCAAGATTCTTAAGGATGTGCGGGTCTGGCATTACTTCCGGGATAGTCTCTCCGGTCATCTCTCCCGGCACTTCAAGACCGCTCGGCATAAGTTCCTCTATGTCCGCCGGGAGAAACGGTTTACCGATCAACGGGGGAACGCGATGGAATATGTCAAACTTATGCTCCATCTGCTGACCATACTTTCGATTCTGGTATTGCCCTGGTACCCTCTGGTATTCGTGGTTCTTCTGGGTTTATCTCTGCTCAGCCATCTCCCGATGACCGTCTGGTCGATGAAAAAGGGGTTTAAATATATATTAATGATGCCCTTTGAATTCTTAACCAAGATAGCCTGGGCCCTGGGTGTTGGACAGGGGGTAATCTGGCTGATGAGAGGGTATAATCCGTCTCCGAAAGATCTTTGATCAGGATATCAGGATATCAGGGGATCAGGGTATCAGGTAGGCCTTGGCGGGGACCTGATACCCTGATAACCTGATGTCCTGATATATAAATATAATGACAAAAACCGGCTTTGAAAAACTCTGGGTCTGGCAGAAGGCTCATCAACTTATGCTTGAAGTCCACGAGATCGCTAAAACTTTACCTGGTGCTGAAAAATATAGGATTAGAGATCAGATAGAACGTTCATCTTCGTCCGTCGCGGATAATATTGCTGAAGGTTACACGAGTTATTATTATAAGGAAAAAATCAAGGGATTTTATATCTCTCGAAAAGAAGCTGGAGAAACACAGAATCATCTCATTTCTCTAAAAGGTAAGAATTATATATCGAGTAAAAGAGCAGATGATCTTATTGCAAGATATGAGGAAGTAATAAGAGGAATAAATGGATATGTTAGATGGATAAGGACAAAACAAAATAAGAAGGAATAGGGATCAGGATATCAGGATATCAGGGGATCAGGTTATCAGGTAGCGGCCTAAGCGACCTGATATCCTGATCCCCTGATATCCTGATCCCCTGATATCCTGATCCCCTGATCCCCTGATCCCCTGATCCCCTGATCCCCTGATATCCTGATAACCTGATACCCTGAATCATGCTACCGCCTATACCAAAAAACGTATATCGTCTCTACGACGGCCTCAAATTCTGGGAGCGCTGGCATGTGAAATTCCGCTGGCGCCTCTGTCCCTTTCTCCAGATCGCCGGGCATATCCCACCAGAAGCCCGGATCGTTGATATCGGCTGCGAGATCGGAAGAGCGTCGTGTAGGGAAAGAGTGTAGATCTCGGTGGTCGCCGGATCATTAAAAAAAAAAAAGATCAGAGTCACATGCTAGTTACCGCAGAT
>CAKZYZ010000161.1 GCA_937885075.1 uncultured bacterium
GAGTCACTCTATCAGCTATATACCACCGTTCTTTATGCCATCTTGGAAGATTCTTCTATCTTTCATTCTTATTCTTGTTGTTTTTTTTTTTTTTTTTTAATGATACGGCGACCACCGAGATCTACACTCTTTCCCTACACGACGCTCTTCCGATCTCCGGAACGACCGCGGCTACAGAACCCGAGTATACCCGACAGGATCACCCCGATTTACCGGATTGTTACACGCAAAGAATTAATTGACATCACCGTTATCCTTGCTACAATCTATTTCCAATAATCCAGCATTCCAGCATTCTCTCACTTCATAAACATGCTGGTCTTGGTTCAAAACTAAATTGGCGCGAAGCGCTAATTTACTGCTTCGGAATTCCAATAACCCCTAAGGAAAGCAGGAAGACAGGAGGGGGAATATTTTAAATTATCCTGATTTCCTGCTTTCCTTAGAGGTAAAGTTGCCCGAACGAAGTGAGGGCTAAGTTCTTTATGATGAAAAAGAAGATATCACTGCCGTTGCCAGCCCGGGAGTGGCTGGTCATACTGGATCGGGATGCCACCATCATCTCCAGCCGGGAGATCGCCTACGGCTGTTTTGAGGAATCATTTGAAAAGGTTATCTCGGAGACCTACCCCTTTTCCGCGAAGCTCAGCCTCTCCGACTATACCCGGTCCTACCATCCTTTTGAGAGGACCGGGGTATATGAGGTGTATTATCCTCGCCTGACCCCGGAACAGCTGGTCCGGGTGGGGGAGGTGAGCTGGCAGTTTTATCTGGATAATTACCGAAAAGAGCGCTTTAATAATCTGCTGGATGGGATGGATAAGTTTATCCTTAAGTTGAAAGCCGCGGGGTGTTTGATTGTGATATTGACGGCCAGTGAGAGCGATGGAAAATGGATGCGGCATTACGGTATTCCCGTGGATAATATTTTTAGTGTGACCGGCATGCGCAAGGCCGGAGTAATTGAGGGGAAGAAGCCGGAAGCTATCCATCACATCCTCGATCAGTATAATAAATCGTATGAAGACGCGGTAACAATCGGGGATAATCCCAAAGACCATATTGACGGGATTATCTCCATCGGGGCGGAATTTGGCCTGGGCTGCCCGGAGGCCCGGCGGGATCTGCGGGAGTGCGTGGATATCACCGCTCCCCGGGTTGAGGATCTCTATAATATATTCTTTGCTTAGTGCTCCTTCACATAAATACGGTGACGTATTTTGAGCGTTGAGGCGCCCGATATGCAAGGCGCGAGGAGGAAGAATACTCTATAGTATTCGACCGACGAGCAACGCAGCAGATCGGGATGCATCGACGGTCAAATGCCACCGTATTTATGTGACGGAGCACTTAGCTCTTGCTTAACCCCGGCGGCGTTAATCAAATTAAGATATTTTTTCTTTGAAAAAATATGACGGAAGATAAAAAATTTAATCTTTCCGGGATCCGCGACCATCTGGCGGCGGATCGGACTATCCTGGCGAATGAGAGAACCTTACTATCCTATCTCCGCCTCTCTCTCACCTTGTTTGTGGCGGGGATGTCCTTGATCAAATTCTTTGATAGTATTATATATTTAATTATTGGAGTTATCTTCTTACCTCTGGCGGTTATTGCCGGGGTTACAGGCATCAGACGCTATCAACGCTGTCATAAATTTTTAATGACTTTAAAGGAGGAGAAAGAGTGAGACTGTATCTTCTACGCCATGGAGAACCACAACCGGAAGGGAAGGATCCCGAGAGGAGACTGACCAGTCGGGGCAGGCTTGATATTGCCACGATCGGACGATTTCTGGAGCAGAATAGCCTGTATATTCCTGAGATATGGCACAGTGAAAAGGCCCGGGTCCGGGAGACGGCTGAGATTGTCGCCCAGTCGGTAGGAACGACCATGTTACTGGAGAAACCGGGATTGGCTCCTCTTGATCCCGTCGGCCCGATCAGGGGTGATATGAGTGCCCGGGAAGATGATGTGATGCTGGTCGGGCATCTCCCTTTTCTCCCCCTCCTGGCTAATCTGCTCCTGGGAGTTCCGGCTGAGACAGATATATTTCGCTTCAAGACGGGAGAGATTGCCTGCCTGGAGAGAGATGGAGAGAGGTGTTGGCGGCTGCTCTTCTCAATATATCCCCGTCTGCTGGAATGAGAACATAGCCCCGCCGACGGCGGGGCTATGTTCTCAAGTGCCTAAAGTTTTCAGCCAGAGGCTGATCCGCCTCCGGAGGAGAAGTGCCTTCCTCCGTCGCTAAAGCCCCGAATCAAGTTCGGGATGCAAGCACTCTGGCGGATAGGAAAAGTTGTACGCCTTCACTTCGCTTTCCCGGGTCTGGGTTCCCGCTCAAGACAGATGCCTGAAGTAGCGTAAGATTATTTCGCTTTGTAAGATCCCGGTAAGTTGAATTAAACCAACCGGGACAAAGCAGTAAGTTAACGCCTGCGGCACTGATTTAATCTTGAAGATAAAAGTTGCGTATATACAAGTTGGTGTTGTATTGCTGGGAATGGTGATGGCTTCCGCGGCTCTTCCGGCGGCGGAATTTCCTATCCCTTCTCCCACTGTCTCCCCGGAGATGCACCCGGCGCCGACTGCTTCTCCGGAATCCGTAACTACCGTTGAGAAGCATCTACTGATAGCTCCCAGTCCATCTCCATCCGGATCACCCTCACTGGCGCCGTGGGTAGATGATACATTTCTCGACGATGCCCATCAATGGACCTCCAGTTTCATGACCAATTCAATCTTCAATTTTGATAACTGGTTCGGTGATATTGATACGCTGGAAGCCGGGATTGAGAAACCCTGGATCCGGGTTCGGGTGGGTGCCGACTGGGATGAAGTCGATGGATTTAAGTTCAAAAACCGTTGGAGGGTTGATCTTCCTCTCCCGGTACTGGAGAATAAGCTGGGTGTTTTTATCGGCCGTGATTCTCTTGAGAACGATCAAGACGACCAGGATTTTTTTCAGCAGGATGATGACAACATCGAGAACAAAGTAAGCGTCGGCTTGAGGTATACACTCAGTAATACCGAACACTTTCAGTTCAGCAGTAATCTCGGGATGCAGTTCAAATTGCCCCTGGTCTTCTATGTCAAGCCCCGGATGCAATTTACCTTTACCAGCGGGAAATGGCTCTTCCGGCCTATTCAATATGTTTACTTCTATACCGATGACGGCCTCGGAGAGAAGACCAAGATGGAGATCAACTGGTACCTGGGGTCCCGTTTCCTGCTCAGGAGTGATAGCGAAGCTAAATACTCGAATACTACTGAGGGCATGGATCTCTCCCATACGTTCAGTCTTCAGTATCTTAATTTTGATGTCCGCCATGGCAATAATTACGCAGCTAGTCTGGAGTGGGGAAGTAACGCTCATACCTGGACTGCCACACAATTTGATAGCTATCGACTCACCATCAGGTTTTATCATACTATCTTCCGCCCCTGGCTTCGCCTCGGTATCGCGCCGAGTCTGAACTGGAAGAGGATGAAACCGGAAGATGACGAAGATTTTCCGGATTACTGGAAGGAAGCCTATCCTGGCTGTGAATTTTTTGTGGAGATCCTCTTTGAGGAAGCCGAGAAAATTAACCCATTTACCTGGTAATCCGCCCTACCGGGCGGATTATCGAAAAAACAACTAATGTGATGAGGCATTTACAGCACTGTTTGGTTTTGCTTGCCACCTGGTTGGTATTGCTTGTGGTTCTCCCGGTCAGGCCTGCCGGCGCTTCCCCCCCGATCAAGCTCTGGTCAAACGGCCAGAACCGACAGGTTGGCCCGGTGGAGATTACCGGTATTCCGGGGCGGGATTATTATAGGCAGGTAGGGGAGTGGACCTACTGGTACAGGAACGGGCAGATACGGAAGAAAGGCACATTTACCGAGGGGACTGAGACCGGATCGTGGAAATATTGGTATGACAATGGTGTTCGAAAAAAAGAAGGGAATTATAATGATAGGGGGGAGAGAGTCGGACCATGGAGGTATTGGTATAAGAATGGTTTGGAAGATGAAGAAGGGACTTATCAAAATGGCCTGCCGGATGGTCACTGGGTATTCCGTTTTAACCAGGTGGAAAACTCTCTCCAGAAGGAGGGTGATTTTATTAAGGGTAGAGAGGATGGCTTCTGGGTTTACCGGTATAAGACAGGCCGGACAAAGAAAGAAGGGAGCTATATCAAAGGCCTGGAAACTGGACCCTGGAAATACTGGTATGAGACTGGAGAGATAAAAAGTGAAGGCTCCTATAGTAATGGACTGGAATCGGGAGGCTGGGTCTATTGGGATCGAACCGGGGCGGGAGAGGATAGAAAGGTTGATGAGTGGAGTTATTTTTATACGGAGGTATCCCCTTCGAGTAAGCAGAGACAGATTTCCGGTCCAGCCCAGGCTTTGAATGGTCACTGGCTAAGCCAGAAGGCGCTGGCAAACTTCACCAGGTCCCAGACGGAACCGGATGATATCCACCACTTGTATCTTGGCAAAGAGGATAGATTTCTGGAGGTGGTTGATGGGGGATTTCTGGAAGGTATTTACACTGTAGAAGATGAAGATCTAGCGAAAAGGACTATCCAGTTCCGGATTACCCGATCCAACGGAAAGGGAGCGGTTCTCTTCGCGATCTTTTCAGAGGATTATAGCAAATTGGCTGGAATGTATTACCTGGTTGACTTCCTCCGCGGCTCCCGCGGGAGGACAACCAATTATTTCCTTATGTACTATGCCGGAACCGATCCGGGGCCGGAGTTGAAGTAGGTAATCAGTGATCGGTTATCAGTAACCAGTACGCCGTCGCCGGTCCACCTGATTACCGATAACCGATCACTGATTACTTTTTTTCCTGAGAATCAAGTGCCGCACGATTAAGATCACCGCGACAACTCCCATAAGCACCAGGATAATGTTCCGGTAGGTAGATAGGTAATGGTCGATCAGTTCGACGTTGTCGCCAAGTTTCATCCCGATGTAGATGATCAGTCCGTTCCATAAGATCGCGCTGAGCGTGGCGCAGAGAAAAGTTTTAAGGGGCTGTAGTTCATTCATCCCGGAGATAAAGCTGATTACCGATCTGCTCCCGGGAAGAAACCGGTTGGCGATAATCAGTATAGATCCATAACGGGCGAACCAGTGCTCGCTTTTCCGGATTGTATCCGGGGAGATGAATTTAATCTTACCGGTTCTCAATACGCGTTCTCCCAGGTATTTTCCTGCCAGGTACATAACCATGAATCCCAGGGAACTGGCGACCGCGGTGATCAATACGATCGGGACAAAGTTCATCGTGGTGGAACCGATCAGCGAAGCGCCAACCATGACAATCACATCGCTGGGGGAGGGGGGGAAGATGTTTTCAGTGAAGGAGAAGACGATGAGGATAACGTAGATCCAGAAGAGATCCACGGTATGCAGGTAGGATATAATCGTCTCTAACATGATGCGCCCCGGTTATAAGCCGTGTTGCGAACTGAATTAATGACACGACCGGACGGCGTAAGTGAAAAAATGGAGTAATGGAGTGGGGGAGTAATGGGAGGCTCCCCAGTCTTGGGGTCCCATTACTCCGCCACTCCAATACTCCATCACTCCATATGGAGTATGACACCACTCCGGTTACTGGCTATTCCCCCGGGAGACGGAGGACTTCGTTCTTTGCCAGCAGTTCCTCGGAGACGGTACGATCGACCTTGATGTCGTACATCTGGGTCAGATAGTTTTTGATCGAGGACTCCCAGTATTTCTGGGTGATGTAATAGACCTTGGCTCCGCCCAGTTCATGCTGAAGGTCGGGCCAGGGATAGGACGGCTGGGCCATTCCAAATCCCCATCGTTTCCAGCCATTGTAACTTTCGTAAGTCGCCCAGAACTCATCCTGATCGAGGTCGTCGAAGCAGTACTGGCATTTGATGAAGTACATGGCGGCGCCGGCTCTAAATCCCCGGTCAAAGGCCATGGTATGGAGACTGATATTGATCTCCTCGTTCATCAGCCGTCCGTTGCAGAACGCGGTCAACTCCCCGTCGCAGAGACCGATGATGGTGTAAGGGTCTTTCAGGCGGTGACGGTACCATCCCAATATCTCGGCATAGACCCGGGCTCCGACAATATCATAGAAGTCCGGTACGTCTTCCAGTTTATCGAACTGGAGAAACCGCTCCTGGATAATCTTTAAGAGCGGCTTGGCTTCTTCGAGTTTGGCCGCCCGGACCAGCATGGTCTTGGTCTCTCCGTCCCGGTTCTTCAAGAGGACCGAGCGGGGTTCAAATGGTTTTACATCCATCGGCGGGGGCTGAAGAGATCGGAAGAGCACACGTCTGAACTCCCGTCACACTGATATATCTCGTATGCCGTCTTCTGCTTGAAAAAAAAAACA